>JANOGL010000380.1:0-4083 GCA_031405985.1 Acidobacteriota bacterium
CGAATATCACGACAAAGAGATCATCAATTCGGTCAGCGACATCGACGGCGTCGAGGTCGTAAACGTCTCGGATCGTACATTCCTAATGCACCTCGGCGGTAAGATCGAAACGGTTTCTAAAATTCCGCTCAAGACACGCAGCGATCTCTCGATGGCATACACGCCGGGCGTCGCGCGCATCTGCGAGGCGATTCATAAAGACCCTGAAAAAAGATTTAACCTTACGATAAAAAAGAATACCGTGGCTGTCGTTTCGGACGGAACGGCGGTTCTCGGTCTTGGCGACATAGGCCCGGCGGCGGCCATGCCGGTGATGGAGGGAAAGTGTCAGTTGTTCAAGGAGTTCGGCGGCGTTGATGCGTTCCCTATCTGCCTCGACACAAAAGACCCCCACGAGATCGTGCAGACGATAAAAATTATCTCGGTCGCTTTTGGTGGGATTAACCTCGAAGACATTTCGGCTCCGCGATGTTTTGAAATTGAAGAAAGATTAAAAGAGGAACTCGACATTCCCGTCTTTCACGACGATCAGCACGGGACGGCCGTGGTCGTGCTCGCCGCGCTGATCAACGCATTAAAGATCACCGGCAAAAAGATGGAAGACATCAAGCTGGTCGTCAACGGCATCGGCGCCGCGGGCGTCGCGTGCAGCAAGATCGTGATGGCCGCCGGTGTGAAAAATATCGTCGGCTGCGATACAACGGGCGCACTTTTCGAGGGCCGCAAAGAAAATATGAACTGGGTGAAGGATTGGTTCGCCCGCAACACAAATCCAGACAACGAACAAGGCACTGTGCACGACGTCATCAAAGGTGCCGATGTTTTTTTCGGTCTGTCGGCGCCGGGAACGATCAACGTCGATGATCTCAAAGCTATGAACAAAGACCCGATCGTTTTTGCGATGGCGAATCCCGTTCCCGAAATTATGCCTGAGGACGCCGCCGGACACGTCGCCGTGATGGCGACCGGCCGGTCGGATTATCCAAACCAGATCAACAATGTACTTTGCTTCCCCGGCATCTTTCGCGGGGCGCTGAATTGCCGCGCTTCGCAGATAAACGGTCCGATGAAACTCGCCGCCGCCAACGCCATCGCCGACATCATCGCTCCCGCTGAGCTGCACACCGATTACATTATTCCGTCAGTGTTCGACCGCCGCGTCAGCGAAGCGGTCGCAGAAAAAGTTGAAGAAGCCGCTTATTTGTCCGGCGTAGCACGCCGCGAACGCTCGACATCCGAATCGCATTTTGAAGCATCAATGACATAAGATGATCACCGCCCGCCTAAAAGAATTGAGTACAGAGGAGTTGGCAAACACGCTGACGCACGGCCTCGGGCTGGTGTTGAGCGTTGGTGGCTTTTTATTTTTAGCAGCTCTGGCAATTTTATATCGAGACCCCTGGCATATCGCGAGCAGTATCGTTTACGGAGCCTCGCTCGTCATACTTTACGCAGCATCGACCTTTTATCATTCAACTATTACGCCGCACCGTAAGAGCCTGCTCCAGCTAGTCGATCATTGCTGCATCTACTTGCTGATCGCCGGCAGCTACACGCCGTTTTTACTGATGGTTCTGCGAAACTCGTTTGGTATCGGCCTACTCGCTATCGTGTGGGCGACCGCAGCTTTTGGGATCGCGATGAAGATATTTTTTCGCGGGCGCTTTAACGCTGTGGGTATCGCGATGTATCTGATGATGGGTTGGCTGGGTGTGATCGCAGTGCAGCCGCTGTATTTCGCACTTGGCCTGATGCCGCTGATTCTGGTCGTTGCGGGCGGCATCAGCTACACACTCGGGATGATATTCTTTGGCTGGAAGAGCCTCAAACATCACCACGCGATCTTTCACGTTTTTGTTCTAGCTGGCAGCATAATTCACTTTATCGCAATCGCAGGTTACGTATTGAATTAGCTCGCAGAGTCGGCGCGCGTTCTATTTGTTAATGTCGTGACCACCGCCTTTCCTGCGTCGATCGCTGCTTTGATATGGCGTTGATGCGTGAAATGTCCCGCGACATAAACGCCCGCAACATTCGTCTCAAAAGTTTCAGGATCGTAAACCGGAACCTCGCCGTATTTTCCCTGTTCAGTTTCGACGCCTAAGTTTTTTAGCATCGTCAGATCCGCGTCCGAGCCGATCAATACAAACACGACGTCGTTCTCTATAATAACTTTCTCGCCGGCTTCGCTCTCAAGCTCGACCTCGCCTTCGCGAATCTCAACAACCTTACCGAGAAAAAACAAGTTAAGACAATGCTCGTGCAATTCTTTTTCGAGCGGCTCTTTGACCCAATACTTGATGCAGCCCTGCTTTGGATCAGCGTTTTCCCAGTTGTCGCGAAAGATAGCAAGCGTCGTCTCGGCTCCCTCCTGTGCGAGAAACAACGCCGCTTCGCCCGCCGAATTGCCGCCACCAACGATCAACGCACGCTTTTTCACCCACGGATAAGTCTCGCGAAAATGATCGAGCACATGCGGCAGATCTTCGCCGGGGACATGGAGCTTACGAGGATAATCCATCGCACCGATGGCAAACAAGACAGCAAGGGTTTCATAAGTATCTTTATCAGTTGTGACCACAAAACTCCCCTCCTTACGAAGGAGGGGTGGCCCGATGTTTGTTATCGGGACGGGGTGGTTTTTACGTTCACTCTGAGCACCAGCATGCGACAAGTTTGACGAAAGAACCACCCCGTCAGTCCCGATAAAAGACATCGGGACTACCACCCCTCCTTCGTAAGGAGGGGAGCCGCTTGTCACCCTTTTCACAGTCTCCTCTGTCCGGACGTTTAATTCGTTGTCGAGAACGAATCGGACGTAGTAAGAGAGCAGCTCTTCGCGTGTTGGTTTGTCGCGTGCGGGATTTAGTCCGCCCGGCTCGAATTCAAGTTCATTCGTCGTCGAAAAAACCGTCAGCCCGACCGGATAATTGTAAACAGTATTCGCGATCAGGCCTTTCTCGATAACTACGTAATCAAGCCCGGCTTTCTTCGCCTCAAACGCCGCCGCAATGCCTGCCGGCCCGGCTCCGATAATCAATAAATCCAACATTCCTACTTACTTCTCTTTTCTTTGTAGTAACCCATAAGGCTCAGGATAATTACCCCAATTCCTAATGGTATAAGAATAGGTGAAAGGCATGGAACACGGACAGTGCCCCAATTTGCGGAGATTATCGGATTCAAGAACAACGCAAAGCCGATCCCAACTAGCACTATACCCAAAAACAAACTGTTCTTCTGGTTCTTAAGAAAAATGTTCTTTTTCTCGCGAGATTCTCGCTCGATTGCCATCTGCTTGATCTCGTCCGTTATCGTAGCGGAGCAAAATTTACAACTGTCTACTTCAGATGAGATATATTGGCCACACGACGGACATGGGAAAGTTTGTGTTTTCAGTTCGTCTGGAATGATGCTCATGATTTATTTTCCTCAAGTTTTTTTAGAGTAATCATGAGTTTTTCGATCTGCTCGTTGGTATGCTCCATATTTCGCTTCGACTCGAGATATTTCTGCCACTCGTTGGTATTTATAAGCGCCTTTAGCGTGTCTTCGTCGAGGGCGTGCGACATCACGACGAGCAAGTCGCTGAGCGCTTCTTGGCCGTCGAGGAGCGATTGAATAATGGTGTATGCGAGCTTTGCGTTCGGCAGATCGATGTCGAGTTGTTCCATCCTAAAAGATCAATTCTCCGGGCTGTTCGCAACGTTTTTGTCTTCAGGTTTTGCCTCGGGCAAATTTTGGCCCTCGGGGATTATCCATAGCTCGACCTGAGCCTTGCCGCGATACCCGCCAAAGATGACTTGAATTCTGCTCGCGTCAAAACCACCGTCAGTCGCAATACGATCGCGCCCTTGATCGATGAGGTGGAGCATTTTGTATACATCGTAAAAAGTCTCGTCCGCATAGAGGACGATAGCGCCGGTCGCGGTTCCGTCGGCAACAAGTGCGTCGCCAAACTTTTTACGTGCCCAAGAGAATTTGACTTTTTCAAGATCGCGGTTGCGCGTGTCGAGATCGGTCTCGTCTTCTGAATTTACAGTTTCGCCGCTCGGCTCGTCATTCGACGAAGTGACAGACACC
>JANOGL010000328.1:0-12024 GCA_031405985.1 Acidobacteriota bacterium
CCAGTCGGCTGACTCTAACGTCGGGCAACGCGCCGCCGCGACCGGCGGTCTGTTCGCCGCGGCACGCCGAGGCATGAGTTTGTCGCGAAGACTCAATTCGATCGTCCGCATAAGATACGCCGACGACCCCGCAAAACTCGCCGCGTGGACCGTCGCCTCGCACCTCGAGCGCGCGCCAAAACGAACGGCCGCTAACCCGGTGCCAACACCGTGAGTAGCGACTAGTTAATAGTGAACCGCGAATAGCGAAGGCCGCGAGTCAATCGCGGCCTTTGTTGTTGAAACTAAAAATCCTCTCAGATTTGCGGTGTTGGTGACGGTTGGGGTTCAACGTCCTTTTTCTTCAGCTTTGGCGGTGCGTCGGATGAGCTTGAGCTGCCGTCCGTGTCCGTCGAATCTGTCGAATCGGGCTGACGTTTCTTGAGCGTCGGGCGGCTTTCGTCGGTCGGGTCAAAGTCGGTTGAGACGCCTGCCTTTGCGTTTGTGATCTTCATCAGATAGCCTCTCACGCGTTGAAATTCCGAGGTGCTGATGATGTATTCCTCTTTCTCAGGGAACCTGGCGGCGAGTGCCACACTTGCGTCGCGACGGTCGGTCGACTGCGGGTGAGTCGAAAAGAGTTTAGCTATCGTGCCCGGCTTTTTTTTGTTCTGTGAGGCGAGTTTCTCGAACATTGTCGCCATGCCGGTCGGGTCGTAACCCGCCGCATAGAGATATTGAACGCCCAACTTATCCGCCTCTTCTTCGGCGCCGCGTGAAAACTTGAGCATTCCTAACGCTGCAAGAATTCCGCCTCCATTTTGCAAGACAGGGGCCGCGACCGGAACGCCTAAAATAACCGTGGCCAACATCCCGTAATTGATCAACGTGCCTTTGCCCTGATTTTCCATCGCGTGTCTCGCCGTAACGTGCGCGATCTCGTGAGCCATGACGCCGGCGAGTTCGGATTCGTTTTCGGCGGCGAGTATCAGGCCGCGATTCACAAAGAAAAATCCGCCGGGCAGAGCAAACGCGTTGACCTCGTCGCTGTCGATGACCTTGATCGTGAAAGGTACTTTCGCGTCTGAGTGCAGGACGATATTCTGACCGACGCGGTTCACGTACTCGGTGATGACGGGATCAGTGACGAGTTTCGCTTGCTGCTCGACCTCCATCGCAATCTGGCGCCCGATCTGCATCTCCTTTTCGCGCGAGCCGCCGAGCCAGCCAAAGAACTTGTCAGTTCCTTTGTTGATGTTACGCTTGCCGATCATCGCGGGATTTTCTTTCTCGGTAAGCGGCCCGTTTTTTGGCGCCGGGGTTGGCTTGGCTGCTGCTTTGTCCTTTGAATTCTTATCTTTAGCAGCGTCGGTTGATTTTGTGTCGGTCTGTGCGATAGCCGCCGAAGGCACGATGATAAATGTGCTAACCAACATGCTCAACATCAGAATCGATGCGGCAAACGGGCGAAGATTACGGTTATTCATAGAATCTGACCTCCAGTCTGAGTCCGACTAGCTGAATTGTAGCTCCAATGGGCTTTTCAATCAACGCCTGTTTGATGCGCGGCGCCCAAATTTAGTTGTGATATTCGAAAAATTTTACCAAATGGATTTTTCCAGATAGGTCAATAAAAATGCTTCCCAAATTGCGATAAAACTTGTTAAAATAAAAAGGTCTCGACCCAGCGAGACGTCTTACCGACCGGTCGCTCGCCGGAAAATACATCTCTTTTGATGAAACGCATCGAAGAAAAAGTAAAAGACATCGTCGAAGTTCGCCCATTTACGCAACTTTACGATTTTGCCGCCGACCCTGCGCAAACGCTCGAGAGCTATCATTTCACCGATATTACGGCGGAACTGATGGCGAATTGGATAGCGCGCGTGACGCAGTGCAAAAAAGGCAGCGGCATGGCGTCGGCGCTTGCGGGTTTTCGCGGCGTCGGCAAAAGTCATTTTATTTCAACGTTTGCGGCGATTTTGTCGCAACCTGAGCTTCGTTCGCGTGTTGTTGACGAACACGTCGCGTCGGTCTCGAAAAGCCTTTTACGAAAACACTTCCAAGTCGCGCTCGTCCGGCGTGGTTCGGGCAGCAACTTAATTGAAGAGATGAAGACGGCGGTTTCTGCGGCTGTCGGTATCGCCGCCGAGAAACTCGGCGATTCACCACAAACTGTTTTACAACAGGCCTCTGAGCAGACCGCCGACTCGCCGTTGATCTTACTTTTCGACACGGATGTGGGCAGGGAATCGCGGGTTTCACGTGATGACGGCCCGATTTTGAGCGAAATTTCTGTGGCGGCGCATGAATTCGGGTGTTTTGCTGGTGTTGCACTCGACGACGATATTTCCGGCGCCGACGGGCCGAACTCGGCGATCACGGCGAGTTACATGATCGACTATCTCGACCCCGAACATCTGTTCAAGATAGTCGACAAGCACATTTTTTCAAAAAATCGCGACACTCAGCCGCTGCTGCGTGAGATTTACGAGCACTTCCGTGCTAATCTGCGCGGCTTTCGCTGGAGTGAGCCGCGATTTACGGCGCTCTATCCGCTACATCCCGCGACGCTCGAGATCGCGCCGCTAATACGGCTCTACATTCAGGATTTCGCGTTGCTAGGGTTTGCGTCCGAAGCCGGCGTCAAGATACTCGGCCGTCCGGCTGATTCCCTGATTGGTCTTGACGAAATGTTCGACAGCGTCGAGGACCGGTTGCGCGACGTAAGCGAATTGGCATCTGCATTTGCGACGTTCGAGAAAATCGAGGAAACCGTAATCGCCCGAGCGCCTGTTCAGGCACGGTTGCACGCAAAATTGATTCTAAAAGGCCTCTTCCTCCTCTCGCTCGACGGTCAGGGAGCGACTGTCGCCGACGTTGCGGCCTGCATGATGATCTTTAACGACGGCCCGGCAAAGGTGAATACAGAGGGCTGGCTGCGGGCGTTTGCCGAATCGTTTCCCGAGACAATCACGACGAATCAGACCGACAGCAAATATTGTTTTCGCGTAAGTGACACCGACGATATTAATAGTTATCTCGAGCAAGCGGCCGCCGCCGTCAGCGATGACGTTATATGGAACGTATTGCTTCGTCAGACCGCCGATAGGTGCGTCGACATCGGCACGACGCCGACGTTTGGAACGACTCCGACCCCAACCCGCATCGAGTGGCGAGGCTCTATGCGATGCGGTGAAGTTGTTTGGGATCCTGAAACTCATCATGCACCGGATAATTCAAAATTCGATTGGGTAATGCACGTTGAACGACAGAGTACTGCTCCGCTTGTCGCCGAGATTGACGGAGCGTGTCCGATCTTGGCGTGGAAACTCGCGATCCCGACTGAGGAAGAAAAGACCATCCTTCGCCGCTTTTACGTCCTGCAAACACACCCTGAGCTTCGCGAAAAGTATCGCAACTCGTTTACGACCGCCGCGCAGATACATTCGATCTCGATCGAGCGCATATGGCAGCGCATCTTTATAAACAACGGGTACATCGCGCATGGCGAGCAGGTATATCTATTTTCCGAGGACATCGGCCGCTCGAATTCGCTGACGCAGATTTTGACCACGGCCCTCGAGCCGTTCTTCAACGAATTTTATCCGCTGCATCCCGAATTCAAATCACTGCTCACAGAGGATAAGGCATCGTCGCTGGTCGCGAACTTTTTCGGTGCGAGTGCGACAGAAAACCTCGAAACCCAGTCGTTTGCAACTACGTATGCTCTGCCGCTCGGACTTGCCGTGCAAGATGGCGAAAAATTGATGCCGGCGCCGACCGACACGCTCGCGGATATCGATTACGTCAGAAATCTGCTTGATTGTGAGGCGGACGAAAACAAAATTTTACCGCTAAAGAGCATTTCGTCGCTGCTAAAACTTGCACCGCTCGGGCTGACAAAAGAATCGCAGCATCTCGTGCTTGCCTCACTTGTCGCGCAGCGTCAATTCGAGTTTGTCACCAGCAGCGGCAGTCGTATAAATCACCGTTCGCTCGACCTCCAGATCATCTGGGACGACATCGAGGGTATCGCACGTCCAAAAGCCGATTCCTATTCCGGCGATCAATTACTCTCGTGGGCGCGTCATTTGACTGGCAACAAGGAACTTAGCTCGCTCACCAAGGACGAAGACCGCCAGCAGATCATCGACGTACTCAAAAACTGGCACAACGAATGGAAATCTAACGCCGCTCTTACAAAGTTTGATTCTTTGCCGGATGAGTTTTTGAACACGACGATCTGGCGCGTGGCGATGGGCTTGAAACGTTCGTTCGGCGCGGCAGCGTCAATTATCGAATCGCAGGTTACAGCAAAAATCTCGCTGGAAGATTGTCTGCGAAACGTCGCCGATCTTTTTAATGACTCAGAGGATGAATACGATCGAGAGACGAAGGAACTCGCCGAGCTGGTGCGTTACATTACTTTGTCCGAGCGTGGGCAGGCGGCGTTCTATTATGTGTCATCTTCTGAATGGACCGGCGTCGCCGAGATCGACGATATACGTCGAGAATTATTGAAGATGTTGACGAGCAGCAGCATCAGTTTTAATACGGAAAATAGTAAGTTTGAGGGGCTGTGGACACGTTTTCAGGAATTGTACTCGGCACATTATGTAGAGAAACATGAAGCCGCGATGAATGTTTTCGCGTCGGGCCAGACGTTGAAGGAAATGATGGCGTCGGAGATGTGGTCGACATTTCAGGTCATCACCGAGCTGCCGTTGATCGACCGTCGGTTTGCCGAGCATGCAATGGCCCTGATACGCGAGACTCGCGCCGCCGTCTGCAAAGCGAATGTTCGCGAACAGCTGATGATCAAGCCGGTCTGTACATGCACAAACCAATTCGAAGATCTTGACCGTCTCACGCAATTGTTCGACGAGCTTCGCCACATCGTCGCCCGTGCGATGGGCAGCTTTAAAAAGCTGATGCTCGACAACAAAGAGACCGTCATCAGCGCTGGCAAAAATAAATTTCCTGGTTCAAACATCGAATTTCTACTCGACGGTTTTGAGAGCGCCGATACATTTCCGTCCGTATCCGCCGCCGACCTTCGTCTGTTGAAGATCGTTTGCTCCGATTTGCCGATTCAAGCCGAGATCATGATGGAACACTTGCCGTCCGACGAAGTCATCGAAGCCGTGCTCGAGGCCGAGGCGGTCCGTTGGATAGACGAGGCCGACCACGAACCCGTTCTTTTGGACATGAACTAGGTCGCTGCAAATCCTTTTACGATTTTGCGGTAATTGAGCGATAATACCTTTGTGAAAAGGGTTTCAATCGTTGGTGTCGGGCGCGTCGGCGGAGCTTTGGGGCTAAGTCTGCCGCGTGACAAATACAGCGTCGTCGAGTTGATAACACGCGGCAAGTCACCGTCCATTGATCTTAGTCTAAAGGTTTCATCGATCGACAACCTTACTGAAACGTCGCCCGACATAGTGTTTATAACGACTCAGGATTTTGAGATAAAAGATGTAACCCGCGTGCTCGCCGGCCAGCTCAAGAATTCGGTTGTTTTTCACACGAGCGGCTCGTACCCATCATCAATCCTCGCCGATCTGGCGACGTCCGGCTGTAAGATCGGCTCGATCCACCCGCTCGTTTCGATCAGCACGCCGGAATCAGGGCCTGAACGTTTTCGGGGTTCGTTCTTTTGTGTCGAAGGCAGCGCAGAGGCCGTTGAATTAGGTAAAGAGATCGTCGCCGACCTCGGCGGGCGGGCGTTCTCGATTGATACAAAATTCAAGACCCTTTATCACGCATCGGCGGTGACGGCGTGCGGACATCTCGTCGCGCTCTTTGATGCGGCTGTTGAGATGATGACCAAGTGCGGTTTATCGGAAACTGAATCTCGCGACATACTCTTGCCGCTCGTCTCGAGCACGGTTCAGAATCTCGAACAGCAGGATACGGCCGCGGCGCTGACCGGCACGTTTGCGCGTGCCGACGCGGAAACTTTCACGCGACATCTAACTGCGCTCAATGAAATTGAAGATGAAGACCTGCTCGAGATATATCTTCTGCTCGGCGAACGCTCGCTCGAACTCGCTGCAAAACAGGGCGTTAGTGCCGAACGGATCGAGACTTTGCGTTCAAAGGTCGCCGTAGCTAAATCAAAATTGAAGTGGTAACATCAGCTTAAGAGGCAGTAATTGGCGAGTAAAAAAGATAAATTTGAAGCTGAGCGAGCGATCTTTCTTGAACACATTAAGATGGCGGGTTTGCGCAGCACCGCTCAGCGCGATCTGATTCTGGAAATTTTCTTGAGCACCGAAGACCATCTCACCAGCGAGGACCTTTACAGTATCGTGCACAGAAAAGATCCGACAGTCGGCCTGACGACGATATATCGCACGTTGAAGCTGCTGACCGAGGCTGGGTTAGCCCGCGAAGTTCGTTTCGGCGACAACAAAACGTACTACGAGCATCATTACAATCACGAGCATCACGACCACATGATCTGCACCCATTGCGGCAAAGTCATCGAATTCTTTTCGCCCGATATCGAAGACCTGCAAGATCAGATGGCGGATAAGTTTGGCTTTCGACCGACGCATCACAGTCTAAGGTTGTGGGGAATTTGCGCCCATTGTCAGCCAACGGCGCAAGATGCGGCCACGGCGCCGTCGGGGGCACAGCCGCGCGTCAGGGTAAAGACCGCGATTCACTGAGGAAACGGAACATTTGGCCGCAGCGTGCCGTAAGTGACAGTTATTAGTGGGGAAATTTGTTTTATGAATACCGAGAAAACAACGGGATCGAAGAAGAACGGAGCGACGCGCAACAAGTTTGAGGATGAGTTTCGCGATTTGCCCCTCGAAGATAAATTTAAGAGCCTCTTTCGGATGGAGGTTTCGACGCTAGAAGAGACGTTCAGCTACGTCGCCGACGCGTCGATGAAGGCATTTGAAAAAGCGGGCGAGGTCATCAACGATTTCAGCAAGAAAGTTGAGACCGAGGTTAAGAAAGCGACGGCTTCGAGTAAGTCAGCCGATGCGCCACAGACCGCGGCTTCATCTGAAAAGTCATCGGCGAAAAAGAAACCTACGGCTTCGCGTAAACAGCCGCCGAAAAAATCTTCGTCAAACTAATTTGTTGTGAGTAACAACGCAATCGAGAAACGTCAGTTGACGTCCATAAAAGAAAAAGGGCAATACGCCGTCGGGTTTGGCGTCATTGCCCTTATGCTTTACGTCGTCGGCTTTCCGGTGTTTATGCTCGTGTTCTTTGGCGCGCTGGCTTTTTTTATTTGGAAGGTGTTCGTCGCCGAATCGCGCGGCGAGACACGTCGAATCTTCGAGTTCTACTTGGGGGCGAACGAGATCTTGCGCGACGACGACCGGCGCTGGTTCGGTTTCGAGGTGAAAGAAGCGATCGCGCGCGGCGAAGCCGTCGTAAAGTCGATGACGCCCGCGCCGCCGCTCGTGCATTTTGCCCTCGGTGCACTGTATCAGCGCCTCGAAGATCACAGCTCAGCCGTTCGTCATCTGAGCGCAGCTGTCGATGATTCATCATCCGACGAGGGTGCGATGATGTTTCCAACAAAAGGCTTGCGCGAATACGTGCGCATGTTGCGAAGGATCGAGCGCGCACCGGCCGAATCACCTCAGACCTCCGCCGCGATTCGTTCATTGGAGCGCTCACGCAAAAACCGTGGGTCCGGGTTGCTCGCCCACAGCCGCGACGTCCTCGCCGGCGGCGTCCTCGCTCTGACCGACCGTCCCGTCACGGAATCCCGATATATCGGGACCGACGAGACTCACGAAGCGCGCAATATCGACTGGAAAGACGACTCTGCCGAAGTTCACAGCGACACAACCGCCAGCACACAGTCTTCAGGTCAAAAACGCTTCGCCAAAACCGCCTCGCCGGACGAGCGCAAGACCATCTCCGAAGTCCTCCACGACATCTACGACAAAAGCGTTTAGTAGCAGATTTTTCTTGTTCGTGTGCGGACCACACCGGATAGCGTTAGCTACACATGAAGCCGAAGGCGGAATGTGTAGAAAAGACGGTCAGCCAAAATCGGGCGTGTGAAACACGCGACATATTTTGCGTTATTCACTGGAGATTGTTATCACGAAAAAAAATCGCGTGTTACACACGCTCGTTTTTTTGCGTCTCTTTCTACAGGTTTCGCTTCGCTGCACCCGTAGCTAAAGTTTTTTGGCCTGTTCCACAGGCCGAACTGCCAGCCGATCCAAAAAATCTGCAAGAATGATCGCGGCGGCGGTGCTGTCGGTTAGGTTGCGGGCGGCGGCGGGCGAGACGCCTTCGCTCCACAGACGGTGTTTTGCTTCGTATGAGGTGACGCGTTCGTCTTGCAACACAACCGGAATATCGAGCGAGAGGGCGAATTTGCGTGCCATGTCGCGGGCCTCCAAGGTCATCGCTCCGTCTGTGCCGTCGGATTCCAGCGGCAAACCTATCACGAGCGCGACAGCATCATATTCGGCGACGAGATTTTTGATATTTGCGAGCAGGTTTTTCCAGCTTTTGCGTGCGATAAAGTCGAGCGGCCGCGTCGTGACGCGAAGCTCATCGCAAACGGCGACGCCGCAGCGCCTTGTGCCGGGGTCGATAGCGAGTATACGGCCGGCTTTTGGCACCTCAAAAACATCTGCAACCTGCTTCGTATTAGTTATTTCTTTTTGTTGCACTCGTCAGCTCGTTTAAGGATAATTAATTGTTCTTTTGACGTAATCCCGATCCATCGGGACTAGCATTACATAAGAGGTTTTATATGTCATTTCGCGGAAAGCTTTGGATCATGGTTTTGTCGGGCGTCGTCTCGGCGTATGCGGTTGTCGGCGGGCTGCCGTTTGTCGGCGGTTTGCTCTCGACATCGGCGCAGCAGCCGGTGAGCGATTCGACCGCACAGCTCAGGATCGTTGAATCGGTTCTCAATCATATTCAAAACGACTACGTTGACGACCCGAATATGGAGAAAGTACGGCTCGGTGCTTTGCGTGGCCTGGCCGGCGGGCTCGATCCGTATTCGTCGTTCTTGACGGCCGAACAGGTCAAGGCCTACGACGCGAATAAAAGCTCGAACAAGGTCGGCATCGGAGCCGAATTCTCACAGATCTCGGGTTATCTTTACGTGATCTCTGCGATCAAAGGCGGACCGGCCGACAAGTCCGGCATCAAGTCCGGCGACTTTGTCGAGTACATCGACACGAAAGCCACACGTGACATCTCGCTCTACGACGCGCGTCAGTTGGTGAATGGCGACGCAGGTTCGACCGTCGCGCTTCGCGTGTTGCGTGCGGGCGAAAAGCCGCAGACGATAAAGGTCGTTCGCGGCGCGTATAAAATTCCAACAGCCGAATCTCGCATCGAAGCGGGCAAAGTCGGCGTCATAAAAGTCTATAGCCTCGAAGACGGCGGAGCCGCCGATATCCGCAGTCAAGTGCAGTCGCTTTCCAAACAAGGCGTGCAAAAGATCGTGCTCGATCTTCGCGGCGTCGCCGCCGGCAGTTTACAGGAAGGCGTCAACGTCGCGAATCTCTTCATCCGCGAGGGCGAGCTCGCAAAGGTTATCGGCCGCGATAACAAACTCATTACGACGTTCACCGCCGACGCCGCGAAGACGATCTTCGACGGCCAGATAGCGGTGCTGATCGACCTGGGAACCGCCGGTGCCGCCGAGGCCGTTGCGTCCGCCGTTTTGGAGCGAAAACGCGGCGAGGTCGTCGGCGAAAAAACCTTCGGCGCCGGAACCGAGCAGAAGCTATTTCCGCTAAAAAGCGGCGAAGGTATGCTGCTGACGGTTTCGAAATGGGCGTCGGCCAGCGGAACGCCGTTTCTGGGCGAAGAGCGGTCGACGATGGGCGTAAAGCCGTCGATCGAGGTCAAACGTCCCGACACGCCTGAGCCGCTCGACGTAGATAATTTAGACGGGGAGCAAAACGAACCGAATCCTGCTGCAACACCGACGCCGCCGCCAAAACCGGTGCAGAAACAGACAGAGGACGTGCAGCTTAAGAAAGCGCTTGAGGTCCTTGCAGACAAAGCGGCCGCTGCGAAGTCTGGAAGTTAGTTTCTTTCTTTGCGGTCCTGGCGTCTTTGCGGGAGACGACTTGTTATTCCGGAAGAGCCGCAAAGGTCGCGAAGAGAACGAAGAAGTTCTAACACACTTGGCCGGGCGCACGTCGTCCGGCTTTTTATCTTCCACAAAACCGATATCCCTGTTAAAATTGGTTTTCAATGACCAACAAATGTGTAATTCGCTCACTTGAAGAGAGGGACCTTGCCGAATGGCTGCGTCTTCGCACCAGTTTGTGGGATCAAACGAGCGAGGACGACCATAAAGGAGAAATGGTCGACATCATTGAGCATCCTGATTCGCAGTTCGTTGCGGTCGCCGACACGGGCAACGGCCGCCTCGCCGGCTTTCTCGAGGCCAGCATTCGCCAGCACGTCGAGGACTGCGACACCGAGAGCGTTGGCTATCTCGAAGGCTGGTTTGTCGACACTGATCATCGGCGACAGGGAATAGGTGCGAAACTTGTCGCGGCCGCCGAAGATTGGGCACGCGAGCGTGGCTGCACCGAGATGGCGTCGGACGCCGAGGTCGGCAACACCGTCAGCCAGCAGGCGCACGCGCAGCTCGGGTACACCGAAACCTCTCGGCTTGTTCACTTAAGAAAGGAGCTTGTTTAGAAAAGAATAAGCCACGAATGCACGAATGATACACACGCGGATAAATTTCAGCAGAAGGTCGCATCATGACTTTTTGCCATCTGTTATTCGTGCATTCGTGGCTCTAGTTGTTTTATCCGCTTTTACTTTCGCGCAGTCGTCCGATCAGAATTTTCCAACGCACGTCACAAGCAATGACATCAACGGACGGATATCGGCGCGCCCTATCGGCGACGCACGGCTGACGACGCTTTTTTATTTATTCGAAGGGAGTCAGGGTGATATTTTTATCAACGTCGCGACGACGAATTTCACCGGCGACATCGACGTTTACGCCACCGATTCGATGAAGCCGCTGACAAAAATGGTGATGTATGCCGACGCCGGGCGAAGCGAAACGGGACGACTGATCTACCTGCGACAGAGCGCCCGCCTTTTGCTCCGCATCGAAGGCCGCACGCCGAATGATGACGCCGCAACATTCAGGATCAAATTCGCCGGAAGCTTCGTCGCACTCGCTCCGGAAACTTATGAACCCGCGCCAACTGTCGCCGGTAAGCAGTCAGCAGCAAAAATCGATGTGTCAGAATCCCGACCAGTCGGGACGGGCGGCCAGACTGAAAACCCGTCCGAAACCGGGAAGGTTTCCGAAGAAGCAAAACCTAAAACCGACGACCCATCTTCCGATACCGTTTACGAAAACAAATCCGCAAAGGTAACGGTCAAACCAACCGCGAAACCGACAACCACACGAAGAAGAACGACCACTGCTCCAAAAGGCGGAAACCCAAGCGGTAGCGCGGGTGCTTCGTCAGAAAAGCCCACGGCGAGCCAAAAGCCTAAAGTCAAAACTCGAAAATCCAAAACCGAACCTCCGTCCGAGCCCGATCCGCTTGCAAACATAAAGCTCGTAGTTGTTTTTAAGGACGGAACAGTTATCGAACGACCGATGACCGAAATCTCACGCTTCAGCTTCGACAACGGCCGCCTGACCGTCGTCGAAAAGAACGGCACGATCACGCGATACCTGATGACCGACGTTGCAAAGGTGACGATTGAATAGACAACCGGCTCCCATCCTTACGAAGGAGGGGTGGACGCCGCTTTGGGCGGACGGGATGGTTTTTACGTTGCGGAGAAAATATACAGAGCGGAATAATTATATAAGAACCACCCCGTCATCCCGACAAAATACGTCGGAATGCCACCCCTCCTTCGTAAGGAGGGGAGCTTTTATGCATAGCTATGCAATCCCGGCAGCAGATAGCTCACGCCGAGGTAGGTGAAGATCACCAGCAGAAATCCCAGAATCGCAAAATAGGCCGAGCTGCGGCCGCGCCACCCGCGGGCGATGCGTGTGTGGATGAACGCGGCGTAGGTGAGCCAGGCGACGAG
>JANOGL010000418.1:0-6175 GCA_031405985.1 Acidobacteriota bacterium
CTTTTGAAAACCTTGTTTTGGCTCAGTAATAACAGTGTATTGGCCGGGCGGCAGTAGGACGAAAATGTAATTACCTTCGTTGTCGCTCATCACAGTTTTGCCAAATCCCGTGTCTTGATTGGTCGCCGAGACGGCAACGCCCGGCACGACGGCACCGGTTTGATCGATGACGCGGCCTTCGATGTTGCCGGTGGTCGATTGTGATTGGCCAAATGCCATTACCGCAGTAAGGAAGATAATTGTTAATGAAGTAAATAATAGACGCATGATGATCTCTCCGTTTTGATCAGATTTTGAGGTTAAAAAGTTCGCTTCCGCCCCGAACTTTACGTTGAATGATTGCGACAAATATATGCCAATTCGGAGTGAGTGGCAAGGAACGGGATATTTTTTGTAAGAAAAATTTAGGTTATCAATTTTCGCCTTCGACCCAATGATCGCCACCCAAGTAAACTTCTTTTTTCCAGATCGGGACGGTGCGCTTTAGTTCTTTGATCAGCCACTCGCAGGCCTCGAAGGCAGCGCGTCTGTGCGGCGCGGCGACCGAGACAACGACACTCGTCTCGCCGATCTCAAGCCTTCCCGTTCGGTGAACAATGCCAACGTTTGAAATCTCAAATTGCTCCTTCGCCTTTTCGACAAGCTTCTGCATTTCCATAATCGCCATCTCTTCGTAAGCATCGTATTCGAGATAGCGCGTCTCGCGAACCTCGCCACTCGTCTTATCTTTTGTAAATTTCCGAGCATAGCCATCAAGCGTCACCGTCGCTCCACACTCAGGCGGCACAACGCGCCGCGCGATGACACCGATGTCGAGAGGTTGGCTTGTAAGTTCTGCAAAGTCCATATTTAGCCATTCGCGGATTTATCCGGCTTTGCCTGTAAAAATGGGTGGATCAATTGTCCGAAATAGCCTTTCGATGACTCGGCTCCGCCTATTACGCCGTATGACGTTGGCCAGCCCCCTTTCGGAAGATAATGTGTCCCGAACAACCGATCCAAGACCGGTAAATGAACCGCAAAATTCTTGTCAACAAGATATGGATCCGCACAATGGTGCCAATGATGAAACTGCGGCGTCGCCATTAGCCACCGGAGCGGGCCAAACTCAAAACGCAGATTCGAGTGAATAAACGTGGCTTGAATGCTGACAAATACGATATATGCGAAGATCGGAGCCTCGGCAAACCCTAGGAGATATATCGGAATATACGAGATCCCGCGTGTCACGGCGATATCAACAAGATGAAGCCGGGACCCCGCAAGCCAATCCATAGATTCTGCCGAATGGTGGACTGCGTGAAATCGCCATAATATCGGAATAGAATGAAACGCACGATGAACCCAATACTGAGTTAAATCGGCTACGAGAAGGATTCCCAAGAACTGCAATACGTATGGAATGCTTGCAACCCAGCCTTCTATATGAGCATTCACCGCCCACGAAAAAAAAACCATCGCGGGCTTTAGCGTCAGGATCGTGGTCAGTTGAACCAACACCGCACCAACAAAAAAGTATGTGAGATCCGTTCTCCAGCTTGGCCGAAGTATCGGCTGTTCGGTCCTCTTCGGGAATAGTTGTTCGAGCGGCACAAACAATGCTGAGAAAAAGATCAAGTTCAACAAGAACCAGTCCAATCCAAGAAATGGCCCGTCTGTCATCTCGCCATCGATAGGCACGCGCGAACCGCCCATCAAAGCCGCAAGAAGCGTAAGTCCGATCCCCGTCAATCCGGCCGCCTTGCTGCGACGCAACATGATGCTGACGACACCAAGGACGAACGAGCTAACTAGGATCAGGTGAAGGAGAGCACGAATATATGGTACCGGATACACCTCGCGGAGTTCCGGCATAGTCAATACCCATGGAAAGTGAAAACAAAGCACCGCACCCACACCGATCGCCCCCAATGTGACGGATAGAGCACCGCTGATCCATCCGTGGCCAAGGTTTTTTGGCTGTTCGATGTAGCGCATATTGAACATTAATGATCATCCACCTGAGACTGCAGTAAATATTGCAAGTTCGTCGCCATCGCGGATTATCTCGCCTCCAGTCGCGAACTGCTGGTTGACCGAAAAAAAGAGTTTATGGGCGGCAAGGCTTGGGTGGTTAGCTAAGACCGATTCAAAGACCGAACTTGCTAGTTCGCCTTCAGCCACATCAACGTCCTGGCTCCGTGTACAAGCGACCTCGGCTGTTGCCCCGAAAAATAAAATTCTTACGCTCATGACAGTTATTTTGTGCCGGCCTCCGCGCTGATCGCACCTTCGATGGGGCTCGATGCCGAAGCGTAAAGACGTTTTGGCATTCGGCCGGCGAGGAATGCGAGGCGGCCGGCTTCGACGGCGAGGCGCATCGCGGTCGCCATCCGCTCGGGATCGCGCGATTCGGCGATGGCTGTGTTCATCAAAATTGCGTCGGCACCGAGTTCCATTGCGATTGCGGCGTCTGATGGCACACCGACTCCGGCGTCGACGATGATCGTCGCGTCGGGAAGCTGTTCGCGCATGATTCGTAAATTCGAGGGGTTTTGCACGCCCATGCCCGAGCCGATCGGCGCGGCGAGCGGCATCACCGCAGGACAGCCCGCGTCAAGCAGCTTTTTCGCCATGATGAGATCGTCGGTAAAATACGGCAGCACGATAAAACCTTCCTTGACTAACACGCGTGCGGCTTCGAGCGTTTGTTCGTTGTCGGGCAGCAGCGTAATTTGGTCGCCGATGACTTCGAGCTTTATCCATGTCGTGTCGAGAGCCTCGCGTGCGAGACGTGCGGTGCGAATCGCGTGTTCGGCGTCGTAACAGCCGGCCGTGTTTGGCAGAATTCGCATCTGCGGATCGAGATGATCGAGAAAAGATTCGCTTTTGCCATCGAGTGGGACGCGGTTAACCGCAACCGTGACCATCTCGGCGCCCGACGCGGCGTGTGCGGCCTTCATCTCGTCATAATTCCGGTATTTGCCCGTCCCAATGATGAGCCGCGAAGAAAAGCTTGTGTTTGCTAATGTAAAAATATCCGACATCTATGCGTTAATTTTCACGCAAACCCGCAAAGAAAACAATTCACCACAGAGGCACAAAGGACACAGAGAGATCTAAATCATGGTTTTTCTTCCTCTGTGTTCTCTGTGTCTCTGTGGTGAATCGTTATCCACCACCAACGAAGTGAACAACCTCGACACGATCGTCGTCGCGGATAATTGTTTCGGGCCAGTCGGCACGGCGGACGACGGCGCTGTTCAACTCGATGGCGACACGTTGTTTTGGCAAAGAAAAAAGCTCCAGCAGTTTGTCTAGGTTGACTTCTGTTGGAACTTCCCTGTTCTCGCCGTTTATCGTTACCGAAATCACGGTTTTATTTTAAGTGTTTAGCACGGACAGCCAAAATCAGCTCGGCGTGACGATTCGTCGAAGTTCGATCTCTTCGCCGTCGGCGATCGCGCGAACTAGCAACGCGGCTCGGCCGGCATTGAATTTTGGTAACTGTAAATGCACGTTTGCAAGGCCGTTAGCGTCGGAGCGTGCATGAAAGATCAACGGGCGAAAACTCGAGCCTATAACCTTTACCATTATCTGCGCATCTGCAACGATTTTATTTGCCGTACCGCGACAAACCATGAGATTTACCGTGCGTCGGTCACCGCCTTTGAATTTAGGCTCGCCGAGCAGCTGAATATCGAGCTTGTTGTGGACGCTCCGCTCCTGGCCCGAAAGCTCGCTGACGACGGCAACGGCTTCGGAGGGCAGAATTTCGTGAAGATCTTCTTCGATGATCTCAACGGCATCGATTATTGGAATATCGTCGAATGGATCGGGCACCGCGGTCGGCACAAAACCGTTGGCCGGAGCGACTTCAGTTTCAGTAACAGCGGCGATGGCGTCAGGCTGCGGCTTTGCAACTTTCTTCGCGGCCATTTTCTTTAAATCTTCAATGCGGCCAGCTTGAACGGCAGCGCAAATGAGCTTGTGCTGACGCGAAACCCGTGCCGCGAGCACCTCTTCGTCAACGGCACCCGACGCTGCCAGATCGTCGTAGCTCACGCGCTTGCTGGCGAGGATCGCGCCTTTATCATAGACGAGCGACATTATGACACGGGCCGACAAGCCTTTGTCCTCTGTCTGCACGTGATACACCGTGCCGGCACATTCTACGTCTGTATTAAAACCTGAGATCACTAATTAATTTATAGCCAAAGGGCGCGGGAATTCGGAAGTTAAGCGATTTAGAACCGCTTTTACGAAGTTATCACACGCACTTTTGACCGGTCAACGAGTAAATTTTGCCAAAAAGTCACCTTAACGGGCGTAAAGAGGCGATTGCCTTGACACCCTAACACCCGTGAATTACGATTAATTCTTGCAAAACATTACGTTTGCAACGTTTTGAGTTTCTAATTCGATGTCGGATTTCAACGTTTTCGATTATGTGCCGATAGGCATTATGTTCCTCGTCGCGGCGGGCTTTGGTGTCAGCCAACTGCTGGTCACACACCTTATCGGTCCGCGCAAGCGCACCGCGGTTAAGCTCATGCCGTACGAATGCGGCAAAGACCCGATCGGCGGAGCACGCGACCGATTCTCAATAAAGTTTTACACCGTCGCGGTCATCTTTCTATTGTTCGATATCGAAGTCCTGTTCATCGTTCCGTTTGCCGTCGCATTTAAAAGTTTGATCGCCGCCGAGGCAAGCACGGGCATTTACTACGGCACCATCGCTCTGATCGAAATACTCGTGTTTCTGACGACGCTGATCGTCGGGTATATATATGTGTGGAAGAAAGGCACGTTCGACTGGGGGGTGCAGGCCCGTGCCGAGGCTCGTGAAGAGGCGAAATTAATGGTGAAACAACGTGGCGAGGGGCGGCTCAAACAGGCTGCGTAATTATGGGTTTAGAAAACACTTTATTCGAATCTTTGCCTGATGTAGTGACCGTCAAACTTGACGCTGTCGTCAATTGGGCGCGAAAGTCCAGCCTTTGGCCTGCGACATTCGGCCTCGCGTGCTGCGCGATCGAGATGATGGGCACGGCATCGTCGCGTCAAGACATCTCGCGATTTGGTGCTGAGACGTTTCGCGCAAGCCCACGACAAGCTGACGTGATGATCGTCTCGGGCCGTGTCTCGCGAAAGATGGCGCCCGTTTTGCGTAGAATTTACGACCAAATGCCTGAGCCTAAATGGGTTATCTCGATGGGCGCATGTGCGACCAGCGGCGGAGTTTTTGACAATTACGCGATCGTTCAGGGCGTCGACAAGGTTGTTCCGGTAGACATTTACGTGCCCGGCTGTCCGCCGCGGCCCGAGATGCTCGTACACGCGATCACGATGCTGCAGGACAAGATCATGAAAGAATCTGTCAGGGATCGCCGCGACACTTTCGAGCCCGAATCGCGCGAATCCATCGTTCCCGGAACGCTGCCCGTGACCGAAGGCACGGCACTCGAACGCGAAACCGAAGTCGAAGTGGCAAGCGGCGAAACTTCGCGGCCGTATTCCGTTCCGTCGCGACACGAAAAACGACGCAGTTCGTAAGTATTAACTTATTTTTTAACAGGATGAACAGGATAAGCAGGATAAGAAACTGTTAATCAGCGGAAACAAATCCTGTGCATCCTGTTTGAATATTTGTATGACTGAAAAGCTCCACGCTTATGTGGAAAAGCTAAAAGCAAAGAACGCCGTATGGGTCGCTGAAGTCACGGAGGGCCATGGCGAAGTGACGGTTATGGTGCCGCGCGAGTCGATTGTCGATGTTTGCAGTTATCTAAAAACGGAATGCGGCTTTGACATGCTCGTTGATCTTTGCGGATGCGACCGCGGCCCTGAGGAAGAGCCGCGTTTTGAGGTTAACTATCACCTTTTCGGCACAAAGCATCACGACCGTCTTCGTTTGAAAGTTTTACTCAGCGAGGATGACCCGCACGTCGATACTGTAACTACGCTCTGGAAAACCGCCGACTGGCACGAGCGCGAAACTTACGATCTCGTCGGCGTGATTTTCGACGGCCATCCCGATCTGCGGCGAATTTTGCTGCCATCGGACTTCGACGGCCACGCGCTGAGAAAAGATTATCCGCTGCGAGGCTACGAGCCTTACAGCCTGAATTAGGTAGAACAGACCGCCTGGCCTGTTCAAACCGACAGGCCAGGCGGTCTGTCGTACGATTATGGC
>JANOGL010000422.1:0-8176 GCA_031405985.1 Acidobacteriota bacterium
TTATCACCGCCTCAAGGGCAAAATCCCCGCCGGCAAATTCGAACGCGAATTTGGCCTCGCCGATTTTGTCGCGCACTTTTGAAATGCCGTCAGCATCCACATAAAACTCTTTATGTTTCAAATCCAGGTATTGTATGCGCGACCTGACAGGGTCGCTGTCCGCTCCCGGACTGCAAGTAACCTCGAAATTTCCGGGCAGGGCGCACTTGACCGACACAAAGAAAGGACTGTCTTTTGTTTGGCCATTTAAAAAATCTCCCAGCTTGTTTCGCCCCATAGCTTCCATTATTCCGCCAGCCGAGGCATCCCACTTGATCGCGACCTTGCCGTCACGCACCGTTTCAACTATTGGCATTTCAACGTTTGTCGTGGATACGAAGTGCAGCTCGTATATCGCACATTGCTGGAGCGCATCTTCGGCCCAGCTTTCTACATCAGCGATCTTGCCCTGTAACTGTGCGTGTCTTCCTTCGGCGGTCATCTGTTGGAAGATCTGCAAAATACGTCCTGTGGCAACACACTCGTCCAGCGCTTCGTCGCGGCAGCGGGCAATTGTCAGCGCAGCGAGTTCCGGGAGCATTTCGACCAGATCCTGATCCCGCTTGTCGGTCCCATCCATGCCCAGGATCTGTCGCGATCCAATCATTCTTAAGAGCTGACTGGTGACGAGATGGGCTTCTGCACACGAAGCGGCGGGATTGGCCGCAATGGCCCTCGCCGGCCCCATTACATCTTTGAGCCACCAATCATAGATTTCGTCCAAGAGAACGTCCGCGCTTGCAGAGGCGTCTGCCGGCAGGCCCAGAACCTCCTTCTGGCCAGCCGACATCAAGGACAGCGCCATGGCCCTGTCTATCTTATTCCGCGCCGTCTTCATCGCGGTCCAGTTTTTCAGCAGCCGGTCCTGGTCGCTCTCATTCGCGCGGCCAACTTCCATGCCCCAGTTGCCGGAAACAGTCGCCGGGCCGGCCATAATTAGGACAAGCAAAATGGGAATAATGCGTAGCCGCGGACGTCGATAATGGCTTTTACCGGCGGTCGATATGTTTTTTGATCTCATTTCCTTTTCTCCCCGCAAATTGCCGCATTCGGCTTCAATACGCAGACGAGCTGCTTCAATTCGTCGATCGCATCCTGCTGCTGTCTAATGATCTCGTTTTGCTTTTCGATCTGGACTTGCGCGACGTCGTGTCGATGCTGACATGGCGGCGGCCTGAATAGCCAGATCCCAAAACGCGACATCCGGCTACTATTGTTCATAAGTAATAAGGATTTTGATCGGTTTTGAAAGGATGGATAGGGAAGCGCCTGGGGCGTTCCATATACGGACAAAACTGTCAATTAGATCCCAGTTAAAATGATTACCATTGATGATCAAATAACCCGGACCGACCCAGAAAGTCCCGGAATTAACCAATACCGAGATCAAAAGAATTTTTGACGGGTCCAATCCGTGCGCAATGACTACGTTTTCTCCCTGAGCCGCGGCCGTTGTTCCGGTCAGCTTTTTCACTCTTATCGAAGGCGCATCGCTTCCTAATTTGGTATAGCCGTTTACTTCAAGCGTGGCTGCCGGATTTAGGGTGCCGATGCCGACATTGCCGTTTGGTAGTACACTTAGCAAGTCGCCCGCCCCGGCGCGAAAGAAACGGGCGATGTTGCTATTGGAATACCACACCCAGTCACCGGTTGCAGACGTACTGCCGCGGTCACGAAACTTGAATCCGGCGCCGGAGCCGGTGGACAGAATCTCCAGTCTGTTCACGTGTAGCGTTTGCTCCGTGGCTGTCGTGCCGATGCCGACGTTTGCGTTATTGCCCAACACAAGCGAGTTGCTCTGCGAAACTGTCGCATTGGTACCGATGGCAGTTGCGTTTGAGATACCCGGAAGACCAGAGCCCCCGGCTCCCTTGCCAACAAAAAGTTTATTGTCTGCGGAAACGGCGATGCTTAGCACGCGGTCGGGACCTATTCTGAACTCGCTTTCGGCACGAAAGACACTCGCCGTTCCGGTACCGTCGATCGTGAAATTCCCCGATTGAAAGACCGCGTTTTGATTCTGTATATAGCTCGCATTTCCGCTGGTGGTCGTCACGTATTGATTTGCCGCGACACCGCCAAGCTGCGTCGCATTAGCCGCATTCAAACTTTGGACGGAATACGGCGAGCTGTTCACCATCTGCCTCGGCGTGAGCGGAGTAAATGCCCCGCCGCCGGTCTGCCGGACTCTGATCTCGAGAAAGCGATTGGCTCCCGGAAAATTTGCGCCAAAGTTGAGTTTGACCGAGAATGTACCGTTGGCAACAGCCACACTATTCTGCGGAATGGTCGCCCCAATCTGCGTTCCGCCGGATAACGAGTCAAACAACAAAAACTCAAAATCGTGGTTGCCGTTTGCCGGGACCGCTCCATTCGACAAGCTGCCTTGGTACGTGAATTCCGTTGTTTGACCTTCAATGTTCTGAAATGCCAATAAACAAAAGACCAAAAAAAACAATGTATGGGGCGCTTTTCTTCTCATTGCAATCTCTCCTTCTTCGTACACAATTCAGCCGGGCTCCTCGAAAATTCGCACACGTAGACTGCTGACAACGGATTTCGCTATTGTAAAGATTCGCTCATGGTTTTATAATGCCTATGAACCGAAAAAATCCTGTAATAAATCCGAAATGTTCCGAAATGTTCCGAAAATAAACGAGAACGGGCGTAACCGACATTACTTTGGGTTTGCCGGCTTCCGGCTTTATCCTCACGAGCGCCTTCTGATGAAAGACGACGGCCGAGTTCCGCTAACTCCCAGGATTTTGGATTTGTTGATTACTCTAGTCGAACGTCGCGGTGAATTGGTAAGTAAAGAGACCTTGTTAAAGGAGGTCTGGCCGGATAGCTTTGTCGAGGAAGGCAATATTAATCGCACGGTCTCGACCCTTAGAAAAAATCTTGGCTCTCAAGCGAACGGAAGCGGTTTTATCGAGACCGTTCCTAAACTAGGCTATCGTTTTATAGCATCCGTAAACGAAATCTCTGAATATCCGGCCGGCAATTCGATTTCAGAGGACGCCAGACCTGAATATTTCCGGATTTGGGTTGGCGCCGTAGGCGTTCTGATACTTATCGGGTTCTTTTTTTATTATTATCTTTCGCGCCCTGCTAATCCGGTCGATAAGGACGGCCTGGTCAATATTACCAACACTCTCGCGGAGGACGATTACCCTGGATGGTCGCCCGATGGAAGAAAAATCACTTTCGTCAGCAATCGCGACGGGGCGAACGATATTTATTCAATGAATGCAGACGGCAGCGGCATTGAGCGGCTAACAAATACGCTTGCCGCCGAACACAGTATGACCTGGTCTCCAGACGGCACAAAAATTTTGTTTGAGAGTGACCGAGACGGTAATTCCGAAATTTATGTAATGAACGCTGACGGCTCAAATCAGACCCGCTTGACATTTAACCCGACCTCCGATGGCGGCCCATCGCGTTTTTCACCGGACGGAAAGAAGATCGTTTTTGCCCGAAGCGCTGCAAATGCCGGTGAGGCGTTTTACAATTTTGACATTTATGTGATGGATGCGGACGGCAGCAATTTAAGACAACTGACAACGGACGCCGAATACGACGCCGGACCGAGTTGGTCACCCGACGGCACCAGGATTGCATTTGTGTCGGGACGCGAAAAGAATTTCGATGTTTTTGTGATGGATCCTGATGGAAGCGGTCAAACGAATCTAACCAAAAGTAGCGAAAATGAGGTTCCGATCGGCTGGACGCCTGATGGAGGGCAACTAATCTATGTCGGCGATACCGACGTGAAACGGGAACTCTATCAAATTTGGCTGGTGAACTCGGACGGAAGCGACAAGAGGCAACTTACTTCCTTCACTGACAAGTTTTACCGCGTTGCTTTTTCACCAGCGGGAAAGAAATTTGCCCTGTCGAGCAAGAAAGACGGCAACTTCGAGATTTATCTAATGGACGCGGCGAATCTGCTCACTTATGATCAGTAATTAGAACTTAGGATCGAGTATTAATTTCTTGGATAAATTCGGTCCTGCAAAGATAAAAAGACGCTTACCTCTCTTTTTTATATGCCTATTTTAAGAACCCCCGTCGCTACCGCTACGGGTTCTGACAAGAAATGGCGGAGCCGACGGGGCTCGAACCCGCGACCTCCAACGTGACAGGCTGGCGTTCTAACCAACTGAACTACGACTCCGCATGGTGGGCACGAAGGGACTCGAACCCCTAACTTCCTCCTTGTAAGGGAGGCTGTCTACCAATTGACGTACGTGCCCGAAATCTGTGCTGTGCCCGAATGATTTTTCAAAAAACCGGCGCTTTTTATCTTACCAAAAAGCGCGAATAGTAACCTTACGAAAAACGAGTTTCTTAGTCAAGCATAACGTACAAAACTTATCGCGGCGTCAAGACCGTAACTGATTTGGTAGCGGTGGCGACAGCTGACTTTGTGAACGGAAAAATCGCGGGCGCACCTGTTCGCCATGCTTCGAACTGATCTTTAAAGTGCGGTGACTTCGTGTCGCCACCTTGACCGAGCGGAATGACGTGTCGCGTCGCGTCCCAGTTTCCTGGGCTTGCGATATGCCGCATTGAGACAGCGGAGCCGACGTTGGGCGTTTGGCCGCTGCCATTGATCGGTACGCTTGGAACTACAAACTGAGCGCCGATCAACGGAGCCGCTGCCAGCGGATGTGGAAAGCGTGATTGAAAAACACGGCCCCAAGTCCACGCCGACGCGTCCGGCCCGAAACGCTTCGGATCAGCAAGGCTCGCACGCGAACTCGTGTCGCACGATTTAATAAACTCTGTGTAATTCGCAAAACCCGATGGCAGCCAGCGAGCCGATTGATCGCGAACCGCCCAATCGAGAACACGTTCTCGAACTAGAAACGCGGGGGCAGGTTTGTTGCTGTCAGCTATTTTGTTTGCGAGGCAAAGGCGGATTTCGTTTGCCAGCAAAGCTCCGCGTGAATCTGATGTCATCAGTCCGTCCCAATCTTTTAAGACAGCAATTGTCTCAGCAGAAGCCGCATTCAACTTAACAATCTGTTTCGCGAGATTTGAGAGCGGGATATTCTTTGCGTCATACATCACATCGCGTACATCGTCCATCGTGATCTTTTTCCGTCCGTTTAACTCGTCGTAAATTCGGCGGGCTCGCCACGGCGGAGCCGCGTCACGCGACATCTGAGAATATTTGTAATCGGTGCCGACGATGCGCTGATTGGCCGTGATTATCATTCCGCTCGGCGGATTGTAAAGATGCGGAAGCTCTTCGAACGGAATGAAGCCGACCCAATCGCCGTCTTTTGTCGTACCGTCATAGGGCAAACTGCCGTCGCCTTCGCGTCTGATAGGAATTCGGCCGGCCGCGTACCAGCCGATGTTGCCTTTAGTATCGGCGTAGACAAAATTCTGAGTCGCACCGCCGTAGGTTTTGAGAGCGTTCTTGAAGTCGTCCCAATTGCGTGCTCGATTTAGATTAAAGAAAGCTTCAAATTCGAGATTCTTAGGATCGAGGGCCGTCCATTTCAGCGAATACGTTTTGCCGCTTTCTGAGAAGATTAGCGGGCCATTGCGCGTTTCCTGAACCTCAAAATCGACAGGCGCAGTTTCGGGCTTCATAAGGTTCGTGCGGACGTATATCTTCTCTTTTCGAGCAACGCGCGGCTCGGTCGTCTCGATGTAAAGATCCTGCACGTCCGGGCCGACATTTGTCGCTCCCCAGGCGATGTGTTCGTTATGGCCAAGTATAACGCCGGGTGCGCCCGGAATCGTCACGCCTGAAACGCGCATCGTCGGTGTCGAAAGATGCGCAAGATACCAAATGCCCGGCGCCGACGGCGCGAGATGCGGGTCGTTTGCAAGCAGCGTCTTGCCATCCGCTGTGTGTTTGCCCGAGATGACCCAATTGTTGCTCGCTGCGAGTTCTTCGGCATAAAGCCCAACGCGCTCTAGTGATGATTTCCGAATTGAATCCTCCGTTTCGAAGGCAGGAACCGCGGAGTCGCTGAGACGCGGAGCCACAGCAGAATTACTATTTAATAGCGATTGTTTTTCGTCTTTGCGTCTCTGCGTCTCTGCGGTAGAAACTTTCTTATCATTTCCAAACAGGACGACATCATACGGCGTGACCTGATTTGTTAGATCGGCAAACTTTTCTTTCGGCAGAGACTGGATGGAGGCTCGCATAAGGTCGTTCCGCCAGGTTGTGCTTAGGGCGTCGGCTAGTATCTTGCCGATCACGACTGAGTCAGCCGCCGTCCATTGTCGCGGCTTGAATTGCAAAATCTTAAATTCTATCGGGAGCGTGTTGTCATCGAGTGTTGCGATATAAGCGTTGACGCCGCGAGCATAGTTGTCCAACGCAGCTCGCAGCTGCGGCGACAATTCGCTTAAACTTTTTTCGGCAATCGTCGTAAAACCAAATCGCCGATAGCGTTTATCTTCTTCAAGAGCGACGTTGCCGAAAATCTCAGCCGTCTCGCCTCGGGCGACGCGTCTTAGCAGTTCCATTTGCCACAGCCGATCACTCGCCGTCACATAACCTTGCACAAAATAAAGATCGTCGTCCGTTTTTGCCTCGATATACGGAATCGAACGCTCATCACGCCGCACGGTGACCTCGCTCTTAATTCCATTCACAGCGAGTTTTGTTGCAGCTGTTTGTGCGAACGCAGAACTGAAAAGCAGTAACAGTAACGGTAAAATACGAAGATGAACTAGTTTCATAATTTTTAGAGGCGCGATTGTCGTCGGCTAAACATTAAGTTAAACTTTTTGCATTAGCTATTCAATTTAGGCCTATCCAATTCGGCGTATATGATGATGAAAGAAATTAAGATAGCAACGACTTTGGCTTTTTCCGCGATATTTGCGATGGCTTGCGGACAAGCTTCGAACACCGCAGTTAACAAAATAACTCCCTCGACGCCGGCGCCGACGCCCGTAGTCAGCCGCGCCCCTGATGGCAAGGAGCTTTTCGCTCTAAACTGCATGATCTGTCACAAAGAAAGTGGCAAGGGCGGCAAAGTCACCATAGAAGGCAAGTCGATCAACCCCGAAGACCTGACTACCGACAAGATGAAAAAGATGACAGATGAAAAGCTGATCGGCTATGTCACGAACGGCATCGAGGACGAAGGAATGCCGGCATTCAAAGACAAAATGACGCCTGAAGAGATACGCGCCATCGTCGCACACGTTCGCACGCTGCAAGCTAACCTGTAATTATTTTCGCCGCTTTTGATTCATGCTGACGTTTACGCGCTGAAAGCGAAGCACGACGCGCATGTTCTCGGGGCGGTTTTCGAATGTCGTGGGGACAAAAGGCGCGTAGGCGGGGTCGGTCGCGAGAGCTTTTGCGAGTT
Source organism: Acidobacteriota bacterium (assembly GCA_031405985.1). GTDB lineage: Bacteria > Acidobacteriota > Blastocatellia > Pyrinomonadales > Pyrinomonadaceae > OLB17. The sequence continues at coordinate 7,395 of JANOGL010000422.1, forward strand.
GCTCGACGGCTCGCTGGTCGCGCGAAGGCTCGACGACCTCGGCGATCTGTGCAAGCCCGTTGCCAAATACGTCGGCGACAACCACGACTTCGTCATCTTTCATGTCGCCGCGAATCAGTGTCTTTGTAAGTGCGATGAGGGCTCCGTTAGGGTTAACGCTGGGAGATTCGCCGGCGAATGCGAGCCTGGTTTGCGCATATTCTGCGGGCGAGAGCGAGCCGGTCTTGCTGTTGTCAAACGAATCGCGATTGCTAGCATGCAGCATCGAATTACCGCCCGGAGGTCTCTGTCCGTAATCGATCAAACTCGAAAACAGCATTGCCAAAAACGTAAAACCAACCAGCACCGTTGCCAAAACACCGACGCCGTACGGCAGCAGCCGCATCTCGAGCCACTCACGCACATCGGCCGGAGGCGTGAACCACGCCTTGGCTACCCGTTGACGCTCGCCTATCGCCGTATCTTTTATCGAGCGTGAAAGTGCGGCAGGAACCTCGGGACGTCGCATTCTTCGAAGGGCGTTTCGCATCTCGACCGTTTCCGCATACGTCTGTCTACAAACGGGGCAGGCTTGTAGATGATCGCGAACAGCCGCAGCCGACGACTCCGGCGAACTGCCGTCGGCGTAAAATGCGAGTTCAAATTGTGTATCTGAGCATTTCATTTTCTTGCTCTTTTCGAAAAGCGAATGGCTGACTGACCCCGGCTGTCCCTTTTGGGGACGGACGAAATCGGTGAACTACTGTCAACTCAACGTCAGGTCGATCACAATCGATGTTGCT
>JANOGL010000430.1:0-6232 GCA_031405985.1 Acidobacteriota bacterium
CGTAAGTAAGGGCGCCCGTTATCATTACGGCGCCCTTACTTACGTGCGCGCCTACTGACACGTGGCTGCTGAAACTGATGTTTTTAGAAATTCTGGCTGGGTTCAAAGCTAAACAGAATGGGGGCGAGTTCGCCTTTAACACCGACGTCATCGACGCCTTTTACTTCGTCGGCCAAGGACGTGGCGAGCATCGTGATCTCGAATCCGTTCCGTGTGCCGGGCCGTGCTGCGGGTACAAAAAGACGGCGTCCCCATACGACAAGCTTTTGGCCATCTGCGGACATACCGCTGCCCTGAAATTTGACTTCGTAGGCGCGCCATTCGCCGTTGAATTTTATCTCTCCCTGGGAAACCATTTGATAGCCCGGCAGAATCTTCTTCAGCGTATCGTTAGTCTCTTTGACGAGCTGCGGAAATTTCTCTGCATCACCAATGAACGTGCCTTTGCTCGGGTAGTAACTGACGAGCATCTGTTCCTTCATCCGGCCGTCGTCGGTTTGTCGCGAGATGTCGACGAATTTGCCGCGGCTGTTCGACGCGGCGCCCGGTTGCGGTCCTGTTAGCGCCCAGTCTTTCGGATAATACATCGAGAAGCCAACAAAATTCAGCAGCAGATCGCCCTTGAGACTCTGCTTGGTTGTCTGAAAGAAGTTTGTATTAGGCGGCTGGGATAAGTTGCGCGGCAGCGGCGGCATCTCGGTATTCGCGGCGCTCGAAGACTGATTCGGTCCGTCGGGAACGCTGATTCCCTCCACCTGCGTCGTCGGGTCGCTCGGCTGATTATTCACCACGAAATACCAGGCAATCGGCAGCAATGCCAGCAACGCGACCAATCCCGCAAATAACAACCAACTCGAGCGCGAATTCTCAACCTGCGGCGGCTCCGGCGAACGCCGCGTCCACATGGGCTCGTCGTTTAACGACGCGGTCGGCGATTCGGTTTTTGCCGCCGTCGCAACGGCTGGCGTGATTTTTTCTGTATGTGTCTCGGCGGTCGGAGCCGTGACCGGTGTTCCCGCTGGTTTCGCGTGAACGTGCTGCACGGGTTCTGGACGGTCCAAAAGCGCGTGCGAAAACGCTTCGCCAAAATCGCGCGCCTTCGTATAGCGATCTGCAGCGTCGAAGGCAAACGCTTTTGCAAGCACGTCGTCAAGTGTGGCGGGAAGGTCGGGACGAACGTCAGTCACCCTCGTGATGAGACCCTCGCTTTGGTGTTTGGCAATTTCACGCTCGCTGTTACCAGTGAATGGTCGGCGGCCGGTCAACATTTCGTAGGCAACGGTGGCGAGCGAGAAAATATCGCTTGCCGATGTTGCAACGTAACCGTCCAGCACCTCGGGTGCCCTGTACGGAGCGTTCACAGCGTTCGGTTCGCCGCTCGACGAGCCGAAATTCACGAGCATGAGATGCTCGGTGTCGTTGTCGCTATTGATAATTAAATTCTCGGGGCGGACGTCGCGATGCAAAATGCCCGCTTGATGCGCGTGATTGAGCGCGTCCGCTGCCTGACTGATCACGCGAGCGGAGCGTACATCGTCGAACCGGCCGTGAATGTCGATGATCTCCCGCACCGACAAAACGTCGACGAATTCGCTTACCAAAAACTCCGTACCGTTTGTAAATTCGCCCGAGTCGATGAGGCGCGCGATGTTCGGGTGACTGAGATGCGAAAGGGAAATGCGTTCCTCGGCGAGTATGCCCTCGGTGATCTCGTCGGACGCGTCGTCAAGCAAAATTCGCACGAGCACTTTTCGCTCGGCAACAAGCCGGTCGTCGCCCAGAAATGAAAGTCCCGATTCGTCGCCGCCGAGAAACTCGGTCACAAGATAGCGGCCCTTCACGGTTTGGCCGACAAAGCTCTCGGGACGAGTGTCGTCAAAGTCACCGGTGAAAACATTCCGGTCGGCGTCGGCGAGATTGACGCCGCCGTCGGATATCTCATAGGGGTTAACTTTGCGCGGCTCGGGCTTTGGCGCCTCTTGCGCCCTCTTGGCCGCCAGCGCAAAACTGGATTCGCTCATGATCTTTACAGGTTCGTCGTCGAGCTCGAAAAATATCTCGTCTTCATCTTCAACAGGTTTTGACTCTTGCACATCGGGTTGGGACCGCAGCGCGGCGGGTCGCGGAGTGTCGCGCAAGGTTTCTTCGAGGTCGCTGATGCCTTCCATCTTTGGGATGAGGTTGGCGAAAATCCCGCCTTCTCGTCGAGTGGGGCTTTCGGACACAAGGCGTGCGCCATCTGTCGGGCAGAATCTGCGCGAGCCCGGTTCAAAAGTCTGTTTACACTTAGGACAATACATTGATGCCACAATCGCCGTGATCGACATTTTGTTAGAAATACTGCCAATACGGCCCGTGTTTCAGTTACGACGAAAAAGCTCAAGCGTTTATCTTTTGCCCGCCAGCTTGCCGGCGAGCGATTCTTTGTCGGGGTCGAGCTTTGCAGCCTGACGATAAACGCGCGCCGCAAGCTCACGTTTGCCCGATTTCGAATAACCGTCGCCGACCGCCTCGAACTGCTGGGCGAGCCGCTGATTTTCATACGACGGCACCGATCTCAATGCCTGCATCAGCGAGTTTTCAGCCATCTCGTAGTTTTTCTGTCGTGTGTAGAGAGTGGCCAAAAGACTGTGTGATGTAAAACCGTTTTGGCTTGGCGAAGTGCTGCGTCTAAGAATCGACTCCGCCTCGTCAAATTTATTGAGCGCCAAAAGCGCACGTCCGAGCAATATCAGTGCGGCCGGATTTCGAGGATCGGCGTTGACCGCCCGACGCAGCAACGCCGCCGACTCTTTGTAGCGCTGCTCGGATTGCATAACCTCGGCGACGACGAGAATCGTTCCGACATCGGACGCGCGTTCGATAGCTTTGTTATACGCGTCTACAGATTCTCTATTCGAGCCGCGTCGTCTGAGCAGCCGCCCGAGATGCGCGTACGCCGGAGCAAACGAGTCGTCTAACTGGAGAGCCTTGCGATACGCTGTCTCGGTCTGCTGTCCGATCTGGCCGCGAAGCTCCATCGAAACTCCAAGCTGATCAAAACCGAGAGCACTGCGCGGGCTGAGCTCGATAGATTTACGTGCAAGCATTTCGGCCTCTGCGTAACGGTCAGATAGATTTGGAGCTGCGATCGGCTGCGTCAAAACATAACTAAGAGCGATGTATGTAAAACCGTTCGACGGACTCAACTGCAAGGCCGTGCGGTAGGCGTTCTCGGCCTCTTCCCAGCGTTGTTGATCGCTGTAAAGATTGCCGAGGCCGTAAGCCGCGCGATAGTCTTTCGGCTTGATCGCACGAGCGCGTTTGTACGCTGCTTCGGCGGCTGAGTAATTGCGATCGTCGCGCGCCATATTGCCATCGTCGATCAGATCCTCAAACTTCTCCTCAGCCGCCATATTGTTTGTAACAAGCGGCGACTCGGATTTTGCCGGCTTGATCTCGACCGTTGGCGTTTCAACTTTTGTAGTTTCGCCTTTTGTGGTCGCGACAACTTTTTTTTCGGTTTTTGTTACGGCCCTGCTCTTCGAAGTTTCCGAAGTCGTACTTTTCGCAGCAGTTTTTTCCGTCGTCGGTTTCGATTCTTTTTTCTTTGTCGGAGTCGTCGATTTTGCAGTGGCGGAGGATTTCTTTGCCGAGGTGCTCGAGTTCGCAGTCGTGGGTTTTCGCTTTGTTGCGGGTTTCTTTTTGGTTGTCGTGGAGGTTTCTTTCTTTTTGCCGCCAAACAGCAGGTTACTGCTACCGAGATCTTGGGCAGCGGTTCCCGAAGCCAAAAATAGCGCCAAAGCGCTTGCTGTCACCAAAATTTTCATAAATCCTCTAATTAGCGGTCGCCGCTTGTGTAACGAGCCGGAAACCAAGCTCTTTATCGCGTTTTGAACCTTCGACATCGGCTCTGAAAGCCGAGTTGATCGCGAAAGGACCCGTCGATTTTGTCAGCGCCGCGCCGCCGCGAATCATATATTTAGGCTCGGCCGTTGGAAGAATCGTGCCCTTGCTGCCCGGATAAAGACTCGCCTTCGAACTTGTCCACTCGTATAGGTTTCCGATCAGATCCATTACGCCCCAATCGTTCGGGCACGAAGCCGTTCCGACGGCCTCGGGCTCGGTGTTGTCCTTGTCGGTGACCGCGCATTTGTCGTCGAATTTATCGCCCCATGGGTACAACGTCGCCTTTGCACCGTTGCGTGCAGCGAATTCCCACTCGGCTTCGGTCGGCAGACGATATGTGACGCCGTCACGCTTAGAACGCCATTCGGCAAAAGCCTTTATGTCGTCCATGTTCACAAATCTGACCGGCATCTTTTCCTCGCCGGCGATCGGTTTGTTGTTGACCCAATGTGCTGGCACCGGTTTGTAGCCTGTCGCTTTTGTAAATTCAAAATACTCGGCGTTCGTTACCTCAGTCTTGTCCATCTTGAACGGCGGTACATTTACCGAATTTACCGGCTTCTCGTTATCGCGGCCGTCGTCGCGTCCCATTTTGAACGTCCCGCCGGGTATCGATGCGAGATCAGTGATCGTTAAGATTGTCGGCGTCGGCGTCGTGCTGTTCGAGATCGGCGGGCCGCCGCTGAAAACGCCGAGCATATACGCCGCTCCGAAACCGACTGCACCGATGACAAAGAGCGCCAATAATCCTACGATTCCCAAAATCAGGCCTGATCTGCTCGACTTCTTTTGCCCAACGGGTATAGGCGGCGGCTCGATATTTACATCAAACCGGCTTGCTGTATAACTTTGCTGCACGGTCTTTGCCATCGAATCGAGCGTGCTCGCGCCTTGCGGCGTAACGGTGAGAATCGTTTTTCCGCCCGGATCGTCAGGCTTCTGGATCGCTTCCTCGCCGAGCGCTTTTTCACGCAATTCGGCGACGACCTCGACCGGTTTGCCGTCGCACGTCACGTCGCCGTGCCAGTCCTGAAAGCCGTGATGACTGACGCGAAAATGATGATTGCCGCTCTGTATTCCATCGAGCAGCAGTTCGCCGTTGTCGCGCGATTCGCCGACCGAGACGTTATCGACGTAAATATTTGATTTTGCGGGTTTTGTTTTAACTTTTACCGAAGAGACCGGCAACGCGCCGCTGCCCGCCGTCGTGTGGATAAATCCCGACGTGGACGAGCCCGGAAAGATCGCTTCTCTGAGTTCGCTGACAAAATGCTCGACAGACGGCGTTCGCTGAGCCGGATCTTTTCGCAAACTGTGCGCGACCGCTAATTCAAACGCCGGCGAAGTCTGCAAACCACCGTCGGCGAGTGTCGGCGGCTGATCGCTGATGTGCTTTTTCATGATCGCCGGTATCGACGAGCCCTTGAATGGCACGTCGCCCGTCAGCACCTGATAAAGCATCACGCCAAGCGAATAAATATCGGCGGACGGCGTTGGTTCGTCATCGGCCCATTGCTCAGGCGCCATATAGTACGGCGAGCCCATCAGGCCCGTCGTCTGCGCCTGAATAAACGATCCCAACAACTCTCCCGACTTAATTTTCGCAAGTCCGAAGTCGAGTATCTTTACCGATTGCGACAACGTGGGCTTGTCACTGCAAATCATTATGTTCAATGGCTTTAAGTCGCGGTGAACGATGCCCTGATGATGCGCCGCGCCGACGCCTGCACAGATCGCGGCCATCAATTCGTATGCCCGCTCAGGTGGCAACGAGTTCTCGCGTGCGAGCAGATCATGAAGCGCTTCGCCCTCGACGTATTCCATGACGAGAAACGGCAGCGTGCCGTCGATCACACCGTAATCCGTAACGGAAACAACATTCTGATGGCGGATCGCGGCGGCGGCCAACGCCTCCTGACGAAAGCGCGTGACAAGCTGCGGGTCGTTGCCGACGAGATCGGGGAGAATGACCTTGATAGCGAGCTGAGTTTTGAGATAAGCGTGGCGTGCCTTATAGACAACGCCCATTCCGCCTTGGCCGATGCGAAGTTCGAGATGATACTTACCCTCGAGCACGCCGTCGCCGGGAATGGTGTGCATCGTCGGCATCCCGTCGTTTGGACAGGTCGTGACCGAATCCGCGAAGCAATTTTTACAAGTCTGACATTCCTTCATTGGAATTCTAAGAGCGTTGATTTATACGGCTTGTCGACCGGCGTTTGCGCGGGCGCGTGCAATAAGCTAAAAAGCAGTAATCTCACGTAAGATTTTAGTTTTTTTACATTTCGCAAGCAAGGCAAAAACAAAAAACGCCCAAAAAACTCCCCTCCTCACGAAGGAGGGG
>JANOGL010000452.1:0-2595 GCA_031405985.1 Acidobacteriota bacterium
TGCTCGACAATATCGCGCTCGCCTTCTTTGTCCCGCTGTTTCTGCATTTTTGTATTCGCTATCCGGTGCGAAGCGAGGTGTTTGGCGCGGAACGTTGGAAAACTTATATTCTCTACGCACCGGGCGCTCTGCTTTCACTGATCCTGACATTCGTCTCGCTCGTGCCACAGTTCTTTCCCGAATCCGGTTTGACGGCCGCGATCGCAGATCTTGTTGACCGCATTGACCTCTTCGATCTTTTGTATCGATTTAACTTTTATCACTTTGTCATCGGCATCTCAGCCGGTGCCGCGATGCTCGTTTGGCGGTTTTTCCAGAGCGGTCAGGCGGTCGTTCGACAACGGCTAAAGTGGACTATGGTCGGCACCGTCGCGGCGGTCGCACCGGTCGTGCTTATGCAACTGGTCGAGAAACTCGCGATTGCGATCCCGGATGATTATTTTGCAACAGCAGTAACGACTCTGCCCCTCGCGCTGATTCCGTTAAGCTTTGGACACTCGGTCGTGCGTTATCGTCTGATGGACGTCGACGTCGTAGTGCGACGCGCGTTTGTTTATGCCCTGACGACGCTGATGATCGCGATGATGATCGGCGCGGTGGCACTCGGGCTTGTATTTCTCGCCGTTGGCAATAACCTTTCGACGACCGAGATCACGCTGCGAGCGATCATTACATTTGTCGCGATGGGAGCCATCGTTCTGTTGAGCGAACCGCTGAAAAAGTTTTTGCAGGAGCGCGCCGACCGATATTTTTACGGCGAACGCTACGACCTGCGACACGGCCTGCTCGATTTTGGCCGGACACTTTCGGCAACGACGGCGCTAGATCCGCTGCTCGAAGGCTTGACCGACAGATTGCAGCAAGTGCTTAATGTGCAAAAGATCGCCGTGTTCATCGAGGACGAAGCCGAGAAGTCTCACTATCGTCTTGCGAAGTCCGTAGGTCTTGGTCAGGAATACAAAATTCCTGCGGATTTCAGGACGATGATTCGGCGAAAATCCGCTGCACGCGGCATCGTCCGCGCTGACGAACTCGACCTCACCGACATCGACATCACAAATCCGGGCGATAGCAACAGCTACGGCAATGCCGTCGTTCGTCAGGAATTACATTACTTCGTCCCGTGTGTTGCGGGCGGCAAAATGGTCGCCGTGATCGGTTTGGGCCGTGCTAGCGACGGCTCGTTGCTCTCGAGCGAGGACCTCGAAATTCTCAAAACCGTCTCTGGCTACATCGCCGTCGCGATCGAGAACAGCCGTCTCTACGGCCAGCAAAAGCAGCACACTGAGGAGCTCGCACTTCTAAAAGAATTCAACGAGTCGATTGTTGAGTCCGTCAATGTCGGCCTGCTCGCCGTCGACGAATCGGGGCGCGTTACACGCTGCAACTCGACGTTCGAGGAGATGATGGGCTTCACGCGTGACGAGGCCGTCGGCCAACTCGTCGATGAAATTTTCGACGAGAGCATGTCGCTAAACCTCGACAACATCCTCGGCAAATCGCGCTGGCATCTGACCGAGATTCGCAATGCCTACAAGCTGCACACGTATGATAAGCACCGCAACTCGTTGATCTTAAATGTTGCCGTCGCACCGCTGCGATCTGTTTCGAATCAGCAAACCGGCGCGATCATCGTTATCGAAAATGTTTCGTCCCGCGTCAAACTCGAACAATCCTTGCAGCAGAGCGAAAAGCTATCGAGCATCGGCCTGCTGGCTGCGGGCGTCGCTCACGAAGTCAACACGCCGCTCACCGGCGTTTCATCTTACACGCAGATGCTGCTCGGGATGATCCCCGAGACCGATCCGAAACACGCGCTTTTGCAAAAGATGCAGCGGCAGACAGACCGCGCGACGAACATCGTCGGCAACCTGCTTAACTTTTCGCGCACCGGGAACGCCGAAGATTTCGTCCCGACTGACGTCAACAAACTTCTCAACGACACGCTGCAGCTGCTCGAACCGCAGATTCGTAAAAGCAATGTTGAGATCGTAAAAGATTACGCCGACAATTTGCCGCCGATCTCGGCAGGCAGCGGCAAACTGCAGCAGGTGTTTACAAATTTAATTCTCAACGCCCGCGACGCAATGGTCGGCGGCGGCTGGATCACATTAGCAACGATGAATTACGACGGCACCGCCGTTGTCGTAGAAGTAACCGACACAGGCGAGGGAATTCCGGCTGAGAATTTGAGCAAGGTGTTCGATCCGTTCTTTACCACAAAAGGCGTCGGCAATGGCACCGGCCTTGGCCTCGCCGTGACCTACGGCATTATTCAGGAACACGCCGGAACCATCGAAGTTCAAAGCCGCGAAGGCGAAGGCACGACCTTCCGCATGATGTTCCCGACTGCTGCGACTGATGTTGAGCAAAGACGGGTTGTCAGTCATCAATGAAGTTTGTTTTGACATCCGAGCAAATGAGCGTATTTTAAAAACTATCGAACCTTAGTTTTCACAAAAATCAGTCAGAAAAAGGAGTACTCCGATGTTCCTGAATATCTCAACTGGCGGCGGCCCGTTTCGACATCGGTGCGAATGTCTGGGCGACGAGTCCGGCTCCGGCGGGGAACACGACCGGCAAGACTACGACACG
>JANOGL010000489.1:0-2430 GCA_031405985.1 Acidobacteriota bacterium
GGTAAGCGCGACGGTGTCGAATTTGTGAATAGCGATCCGGGCAAGTTTGTCGCGAAGTTAAAGAAGAAAAAAGGCAAAGACATTATGGTGATGGGCGGCGGCGAGATCGGCGCGGTTTTGCTCGATGCCGGCGTCGTTGACGAGATCGGCTTCAACATTCATCCAATTCTGCTCGGTTCGGGCGTGCCGCTGTTTCACAAAATGTCACGGCCGATCGATCTAGAACTTACCGAGTGCAAACGCATGAAGAACGGCTGCGTGTACGTAACATATCGAGTTAAGAATTAGGTTTTATCAATTGCCTCCAGCTTTAGCTGGAGGATAAAGTGCAAAATAGATTTGGGCTTTAGCCCAACTTGTCGGCGGATTTATTTCTGACCATCGGACCTCCACCTAAACGGGGAGGCAATTGATTTGATTTACCCATGATAGAAACCGAGCTTAGCATCACAGCCGAAATCAAACTTTACTACGATCTGTATGTTCCAGAGAACATCGTGAAGCCGGCGCCGTTACTGATCGCCGTTCACGGCTATGGCGCGCATAAGCGTTATATGATGCGCGAGGCGAAACTTGTTGCCGGCGAAGAGTTTGTAATCGCCTCGCTCGAGGCACCGCATCCGCATTATCGCCCGACAAAGGACGGCGGCTACGCAATCGGTTACGGCTGGCTGTCGAGCGAGCGGGCTGAAGCGGATGTCAGGCTGCATCACAAGTTCGTGCTCGATGTTATCGACAAACTCGACGCCGACGGTTTGATAGATCGCGAACAGGTTTTTATGTACGGATTCTCTCAAGCGTGTGCGCTGAATTTTAGATTTGCGTTTACGTATCCAGAAATTTTAAAGGGTATCGTCGGCGTCTGCGGCGGCATTCCCGGCGATCTCGATACAAACTCGATCTATAAATCGTTTGCCGCCGAGACATTTTATCTCTATGGCGACGATGACGAGTTTTACACGCAGGAGCAGTTCGCCGGCTTTAACGACAAACTCGCCTCGATGCTGGCGAATTACACGTCAAAACACTACGCCGCAAAACACGAGATCACCGACGAAATGCGCATTGATACAAAGAAATTTCTAGAATCCATGTTATGAACGGGATTTTTGTTCCAATATACTTACGTATGAAATACTTTCATCTCACCATTTTACTTGTCGCTGTTCTCTGTCAATCTACTTTCCCACAGCAACCAACTTATCCGGGCATTGAGCTTTACAAAATTGGAAAATATCGCGAAGCGATAGCGTCGCTAAACAGCGCAATAAAGGATAAGCAATATGAGAAGAACGCTGAAATATGGCACTACCTCGGTTTGTCCTCTGTGGCGGAGGGTGATTACAAAACCGCAAGAAAGTCTTTTGAAAAGGCCGTTAAGATCGAACCGGAAAATAGCATGTATAGAGGCAATCTCGCCTACGGATATTTACTTGAGCATAACTTGAAAAAAGCAATGTCCGAGGCGGAGAAGGTTATAAAGATTGACCCCAAAAATCACCCTGCTCTTATTGTACGGGGAACTGCATATTATTGGGAAAAAAAATATGATGCCGCTGAACGCGATATAGATCAGGCACTCACACTGGAAGATAGGTCGCCACAATCCTACATAATAAAATCGAAAATCTTGGTAAGTCGTATGTCTCAGCGTTTATTAAACGGCTCATCAATGAGAAAAGAATTAGTATTATTGCGACAGGCAACGGAAACCCTAAAGACAGGACTTGAGAAATGTTCTCCAAAACCGAGATGCACAGGAATCGACGAAGAATATGAAACACTGTCCATTTTTCTCGACTACTTTTCAAAGAATAATTCAGACGACATCCGTTCACCTACTAGCGCCCCACCAGCATCAGACCCCGGAACAACGCCTATGAAAATAATCTCAAAGCGACTTCCGTCGTACACCGATGCGGCGAGAGGTGCGGGCGTAAGAGGAACCATAACGGTCGTCGCGATGTTCGGTGCCAATGGTAAAATTGAACACGCACTATTTTTATCAAGGTTGGGAAGTGGTCTTGACGAGGAAGTACTTAAAGCAGTTCGTAAAATTAAGTTTGAACCTGCAACAAAAGACGGCAAGCCGATTTCGGTCGTGAAGAGGATTGAGTACGGATTCGATATCTATTGAAGTTACCGGTCGTTCAAGTTTATTTTTCTGACTTCTGCAATATCTTTTAGTTCGGCGGGCAACATCACACGCGGCGTTTCTTCACCGCTGTCATTCAAATACATTTCAACAGTAAAGTCTGCTGGCTTTGATTTTGTGAGCAGAGTTCGCGGAGCGTAAACGACGAAGCTTGCGGTTTTGCCGTCGAGTCCGGTGACGGGAATTGTAAAAGCGCGTTCGACGCGGCGTTCGCCGATGCGAAAAAAAACATCGACGACGGTGTTGAAGACGGTCGCCTTTGTGTTTGCGACGTT
>JANOGL010000006.1:0-6696 GCA_031405985.1 Acidobacteriota bacterium
TGGAAGTTAGGTTCCAGTCAAACTTCGCAATGTGAGTATTTTGTTTGGTCGTCGTAGGAGCGTTAAACTGAAAACCGCCGGTATTGATTCCGTCCCCGACTCCTTGGTTAATGTTATTCGAGGGGTATCTGGATACTGCCCCAGCAAGAACTGCACGGGCGGCAGGGTTAGACCCACTTATAGCGGAAAAAATCATATTAAACTCAGCGAGTTGAATAGAACAGTTGCCAGCGACACAGCTAGGGCCGGTACCCCGAAAACGAATGGTTCCGGCTCCCAAATGAGCCAACGGCACTGTTCTGTTAACCGAGAGTTCATCCTTTTGATCTTGCCCCTCGAATGAGTAGAAGAAAAAGAGTTTGTCTTTCTTGATAGGGCCACCAATTGTGCCGCCAAAAACATTTCGGTCAAGCTTTGGCCGCGGAGACTTCTCATCGCCAGCCTTTTTCGTTCCGGCAATAACCAGTGGGTCAGCCGGCCCAAAACTGCCATTCAGGTTGTTAAAAAACCTATTTGCTGAACCCCTTGTCGGCCGGTTAAAGAAAAACACCGAACCTTTGAAGTCGTTGGTACCGCTCTTTGTAATCAGTGTGATTTGAGCACCGGACGAACGGCCCTGGTTAGCATTTGCACCTACCGTGGTGATTCTGAACTCTTCTACCGATTCTGTTGTTGAGCGCAGAGCTGATCCTTGTTCAAGGTCTCCGCCGCCAGCGCGTCCACCTGTTTGCTGGTCATTGATATCAACTCCGTCAAGCGTGATATTTGCCTGATCGCTTCGGCCGCCGGCTACATAACCGTCGCGGGTAACCCCAGGCTGCACGGAAAGAATGTTGTTTATATTTCGAAGATCTGATGGGAGTTGTGTGAGCTGCGCAGAAACAAAATTGTTTCCCAGGGTCGCGTCCTGTGTATTGATAATCGATTCGATTGAGCCGCTGGTCACATCAACAACTACCGAAACATCACCGGGTTCTAAGGTCAGAGCCATTGCCGTGGACAAGTCTACAAGAGCCTGAACATTACTGTTAACAAGCTTCTTAAACCCTTTTGCTTCAACCTCAAGCCGATACGTTGCCGGGGGCAAGGCAGCAAAATTAAACCTTCCATTGTCGCCGGTTGTCGTGGTTCTGGAAAACCCAGTAGCAGGATTAGTAAGTTTAACCGTCGCGCCAGGAACAACGTCTCCGTTTTGATCAGCAACAGTTCCACTTAAACCTGCCGTTCCGGATTGACCAATTGTCAATCCAACACAAAGAACAGCCACTAAGATTGCGAAATTGATCGCGTTAATAAATCTACGTTTCATAGATCCTCCGTAATTTTTTTTAGAAAGTTTGGAAATAACTCCACCAAAGGTATTTACTGCCTATCACGCATTTTGCGTTCCAAAACCTATAGAACCGATAATCGGCTGTATTTCCCGAGAATTCTGGCATAGATTAGCCTAAAAGAAAAGACGGGGCCTAGGTTTTTTTGTATAAAAATTCAGATTTTTGCTTTTTGGGCGGATTCAGTTCCGAGGGTGGTTGCGGCTGCGACGGTTAGATTGGTTGGGTTTGCGACATCGCCGGCGGCATAGACTGCTGAAAGATTTGTCAGACAGCTGCCTTTCGGGAAAATATAACGCGCGTCGTCGACGTCGATTTGATCAGTGAAAAGTTCCGTGTTTGGTTCTACGCCGATGCGGATCAGGACGGCGTCGGTATTGATGGTTGAGCGGGTTTCGGACTCGACGTTTTGTAATTCGACAGCCGTTACCGTCGCATCGCCGAGGATCGCGGTTACGCGAGTGTCGAACATAATATCGACGTTGGGCAATTTGTTGACTGTGTCATTAAACCTCTTCTGCGCCGTAAAGTGGTTTCGCCTGTGGATGACGATAATTTTCTTCGCGACTTCGCTCAAGATGCAGGCGTTTTCGACAGCGGCGTCGCCGCCACCGACAATGACGACAGTTTTTCCGCGCGCCTTTTCTTTGTCTTTGATTCCGGATTCCAAAATGCCCCTCCCGCCAAATTCTCTCTCGCCGGGAACATTGAGTAGTCTGCGGCGCACGCCGGTTGCGAGGATGATCGCCTTTCCTGAATATCGATCGCCGTTCGCCAGGGTGACGATCTTTTTTTCCAAATCGGCGTGGGCGACAACTGCGTTTGTCAGATATTTTGGACCGGCCTTTTCAACTTGTTGCAGGAAATGATCGCGAAGCTCGCGGCCGTTTTTCGCGGCAAATGGCGGATAGTTTTCTATAGCGTTGTAGGTCCAAAGGAGCTGTCCGCCGAGTTCGGCTTCGCGTTCGAGCAAGATCGCGTCGACGCCAAGTTCGGCACATCCGATCGCCGCCGACATACCTGCCGGGCCACCGCCGATGATGATCACATCAAAATTGTTCGTCTCAAACGACATAGCAATGTAAAAGTCGTTCTTTGCTACTTTTTGTCAACGATACCTGCCGTTTTTTGTCACAAATGCAGATTTTTGCACAAAAACAAACATGGTCGCGCACACAGTCGACAGCATTTCCGCCTTTTATTTTAGGCACTCTATCTGAAAATAACAAGAATCTGGAATTTCTCGGGCTTTGGCACTAATGTTGCTTTCCAACTATGCTGTGAGTGGGTGAACTCCATCTCGCGCGTCCTTTTCAACGACCAAAATTTTCTGACCAACTTAAAAAATACTATGCGTTTAGACATTGAACAAGACGTTACTGCAGCGCCGCCAGTCGATGGCGTTGCGTGTGATGAATTTGGCTTCCCCGGTACTAACGCCGCCGAAGCTCTTTTGAAGAACGGCATCGCAGCTGCCCAGAGCGGCGATCGCGATGGTGCCCGTAAGCTGTTGACTCAGGTTGTCGCGCTCGATCCCTCGAGTGAGGACGCCTGGATGTGGCTTGCTTCGATCAGCGATTATCCAGAAGAGTTGCAGGCGTTTCTCAAGCGTGTACTCGAGATCAATCCCGACAACGCTCGTGCTGTCGAATGGCACGCCGCGACAAATGCTCTGCTCGCCAAAACACTCGTTCAGCGCGCGGTCGCCGCTCACAACGACGGCTCGCATGAGATGTCGGCTCAATGTGTCGCGCAGGCGCTCGTGCACGATCCGAACTGCGAATCCGCCTGGGAGTTTAAGGCTTCGCTGGCTGATGACGAAGACGCGAAAATGGAATGTCTCGAACGAGTACTGAGCATCAACCCCGACAACGCCGACGCCGCCGAATCGATGGCCGTCATCCAGCGTGCAAAGATCGAGGCCGTCTTTGTCGAAGCAAAAACGCACGTCATCGAAGGCGACAATCGAAAAGCCGTAAAACTCATCAATCAGTATCTCGACATCGTGTCTGACAACGCCGACGCGTGGCTTTTGAAAGCTCATCTCACGAACGACGTCGAGCAAAAGATGCAAGCGCTCGAAAATGCGCTCGAAGCAAATCCAAACCACGCCGCGGCACGCTCGTCCTACGATTTTCTCTCGACCCTAAACGATCCTCCGCAGCCCGCTGTTGAGCCCGCCGCAGTTGTCGAACCTGCGGGACCAGAGGTGGACGAAGTTGCAGAAGCTCAGGCCGCAGAAGCCGAAGAAAGGGTCGCGGCTGTCGAAACAGAACCTGTCCAAGAGGCTGCCCCCGAAGCTGAAGACCAGGTTTTTGCTGCCGAAGAGGCGCCGTTTCGCGTAACCGACGAAGAGCCTGTGTTTGCGGCCGAGGAGGAAACTAAAGGCGAACAGCCGGTTGAGGAATTCGCAACAGTCGAAGACCACCGCATCGAGGAACCGTCCGTGAGTTACGACGATGGATACGTCGCCGAGGCTCCGACGCAGGAGACGATCAACGTCCAGGCGGCGACTGTCGCTTGCGCGTTTTGCGATGCGGAAAATGATACGCACGCATTCAAGTGCAGCAGCTGTCACGCGATTACGTCTCTCTCTGACACCGAGTCGTTACTTGCAAATCCATATGCTGATTTTGAAATGATTCACCCCGCTGTCACGCGGATGGAATCCGAAACGAATACTCGTGAATTCAGCAACACAGAACTTGTTTCGCTCGGCATCGGCCACTTTAATCTGCGCAATTACGATGCGGGTCTCAGCTATCTACAGGAAGCCTCGCGACGCGACCCAAACAACGTCGTGCTTGCAAGTCAGGTCAACACGCTCGCGATTCGCGTCGATGAGATTAATCATCAGCATGAAGTTGAGGTATCTCGACCAAAAGGCAAGACAATCCTCGTCGTCGACGACAGTCCTACCGTTCGCAAACTTATCTCCGGCAAGCTTGAAAAGTCAGGCCACAACGTCGTTTGCGCGTCCGACGGGGTCGAAGCTCTCGAACGCATGGGCGAGATCATGCCCGACCTCGTGCTGCTTGACATCACCATGCCGCGTATGGACGGTTATGAAGTTTGCAAACAGATTCGTTCAAATCCGGAAGCAAGTAATCTGCCGGTCGTGATGATCTCGGGCAAGGACGGCTTCTTTGACAAAGTTAGAGGGAAGATGGCAGGGACATCCGGTTACGTGACAAAGCCTTTCGGCCCCGAGACTCTGATGAAGGCGCTCGAAACATATCTGCTTCCCGACGCCGCCTAAACCAGTAACCACGACACACCGCCCGCTTGCGGCAGAATGGACCGCGAACAGACACAATCTTTCATTAGGACTGCCGAAGCCGATCTCGAACGCGCACGCGGCAGTCTTTTGCTCGTGTCGCAAAACAGCGACATGTCCGACATTGGTGTGCCGCGACAGATAATTGCGCGCGTCAAAGACGCCGCGCTGCAAAACGGGCAGTTCGTGATCGCGTCGCTAGCTGTCGAATGCGGACAAGCCCTCGAACAACTCACGTCACCAACCGAAGCCTACAAGGTGCTCGACGTCGTCGCGCGCATTGAGGCGTCGCTGCTCGACATTCCGCTACACTCTGCTGATTTTCTCAGCGATGTGTCGGATTTTGTAGATTCGTCGTTTGACGGGATCTTGCCACCGACCGAGTCGATAGACAATGTATTTTCAGAATTTGAGATCGACGAGGAAACGTTCGAGGTCTTCAAATCTGAGGCCGAAGAACTGCTCCGGAACATAAATAACAGCCTGCGAACACTCGAAGATTCGCCTGCGGATCAAAACGCATTATGGGAAGTTCGCCGTAGCTCTCACACGTTAAAGGGAGCGGCCGGTATTGTCGGGCTCGCCGAGGCTTCCGAGACGGCGCACAAAATGGAGGACCTGCTCGACAAGCTCGTCGAATTAAAACGCGAAGCCGCGCAGCCCATAGTTCAATTTCTCGAAACGTCTACCAAAAAACTCCACTCGATCGTCGAGGCAAAACAATTCGACGATGAAAGCGATCTCGAAACTCAGTATTTGGCAGCAATGGACGCGCTCGGCTCCGCAGTAACCTCTGCACAAACCACTGCTCTGTCTGCTCCCGATTCAGCTGAAAGCGCCGACACGACGCGGCCCGTTCACAAACCGATCGTCCGTGTTTCGCTCGAAAGGCTCGACGAGCTGATGCAGATTTCGCACGAGCTGATGACAAACCGCGAGACACTAGCCGAAGGGTTTGCGAATCTGCTCGAAGGCGATTCCGCCGACAAAGAAACGATCACGAAGCTCGAATCGCTCTTCGAAACGGCTTACCGTTTGAACGGTGACCTCAACGAAAAGCTCATGCAGATTCGCATGGTCAAATTCGGCACGCTCGAAACGCGTCTGAGCCGCGCGGTTAATATGACCTGCATGGACGAGTGCAAAAAGGCTGTCTTTGAACTCGAAAATGGTGACGCCGAGATCGATACGCTGATTATAGATTCGATCGTCGAGCCGCTGCTGCATTTACTAAAAAACGCAGTCGTTCACGGCATCGAAACGCCTGAGACGCGACGACTTATCGGAAAAAACGAGCGCGGCACGGTCAGCGTCAAAGTCGAAACTAACGAAACTGAGATTCGGATTCAGGTCACCGACGACGGCCGCGGCGTGTCGGTGCAAAAATTAAAAGCAAAGGCGATTGCCAACCACATCATCGACGAAGGGAGAGCTTTGTCGATGACCGACCGCGAAGCGTTCGAACTGATGTTTGATCGCGGCCTCACAACCGCAACCAAGATCGACCTTAATGCCGGCCGCGGCGTCGGGATGAGCATTGTAAAAGAGAGCGTCGAAAATCGTGGCGGCCTCGTGGTTGTTGAGTCAGAGCCGCAGCGTGGAACAGCGTTCACGATTCTTTTACCCATCGTAGCGACGCAATCAAAAAGCGAACCGGCTCCATTCTTCGAGCAAACTGAAGAAATGCCGACGATCCTTATTGTCGATGACAGCGCAAGCATTCGTCATCAAACGCAAAAACTCGTCGAGGCCGCAGGATTCAAGTGCCTCACTGCAAACAACGGCGCCGACGCGCTCGAGCTGCTGCTCAACGGAGACTTTGAGCTGGATTTGATCTTATCCGATATCGAAATGCCGCAGATCGACGGCTGGCAATTGCTCGAATACATAAAAACCGACGAAAATCTCGGCCACATCCCCGTAGTTCTTATCACGTCGCTCGCGGCGGACGAACATAGCAGGCGGGCTTTCGATCTCGGTGCCGCGGACTACATAGTAAAACCGCTGACCAGCGAGGCTCTGGAAACTGTCACAGAAAAGTTTTTAAGCGAGGTCGTCGCCTAACTGCTCATTATTTTACTGGAGGTT
>JANOGL010000011.1:0-7007 GCA_031405985.1 Acidobacteriota bacterium
GCTCGAATCAACTTCGTCCATCGACGCGGGAAGCACATACTCCTCGATCTCGACAATCGAAAAACGCTTATCGTCCATCTGCGAATGAGCGGTCGGTTCTCGCTTCTCGACGCCGAAGATGAAAACCCAAAATTCACTCACGCTATCTTTTATCTCGATCGTGATGAAAAGCTCGTTTTTGACGATCAGAGACATTTTGGGCTGATGAAGATTGTGAAAACCGCCGAACTATACGAGGCAAAGGAATTGAAAAAACTTGCGCCCGAACCGTTTTCGGACGAGTTTTCGCCCGAGTATTTAATTTCTGTTGCAAAAAAGACAAATCGTAGTTTGAAAGAATTTCTGATCGATCAAACTAAGGTTAGCGGCGTCGGCAACATTTATGCTTCTGAGGCGATGTTTGCTGCGGGCCTTCGCCCGACAAAAAAAACAAGCAAGCTCACGCGGCGCTCTATCTCAAGGCTCTACGACAGCATTCGTGCAGTTTTGCAAGAAGCGATCTCCAATGCAGACAAACTAAAAATCGACCCGCGCAATCTCGAAGGCGGTTATTTCAGCGCTAATGACCCATCTGGCTGGTTCGTTTACGACCGGGAAAATGAACCTTGTCGAAAGTGCAAAACGCCGATATCGCGGTTGAAGCAAGGCGGACGGTCGACGTATTT
Organism: Acidobacteriota bacterium; assembly: GCA_031405985.1. GTDB lineage: Bacteria > Acidobacteriota > Blastocatellia > Pyrinomonadales > Pyrinomonadaceae > OLB17. The sequence goes on from JANOGL010000011.1 coordinate 666, forward strand.
TTGCCGACGCTGCCAGCCTGCTTGACACGGTTGCAGCAAAGGCGGATTATCGTATTTACAATCGTGGTGAGTTATTGCGACTTGCGACCACGTTAAATAAACTGCTAAACAGCTAACGGACAATTCTTATTTTTAGAAGTCTCGCTGTTTGGCGAGGCTTTTTGTTTATGAAAAACTTTCGCGAGCTTCTCGATTCCGATCACGTTTATGTCTTTGACGGCGCGGTCGGTACGCGTCTTTATACAAAAGGAATTTACATCAATCGCAGCTACGACGAACTGAATCTCGTGGCGCCCGATCTCGTTCGCGAGGTTCACGAAGAATATATAAACGCCGGGGCCGATATTATCGAAACGAACACATTCGGCGCGACGCGGCACAAATTACAGCCATACGGGTTGGAGTCGAAACTTCGAGACATCAACATAGCGGCTGTGAAGGTCGCACGCGAAGCCGCAGGTGAGCGCGTGTTTGTCGCCGGAGCGGTCGGGCCACTCGGTTTACGCATTGAGCCTTACGGGCCGACTTCGTTCGATGAAGCGAAGGATATGTTCAAGGAGCAAGTCGAGGCTTTACTCGACGGCGGCGTCGATCTTTTTATTCTCGAAACTTTCTCCGAGCTGCAGGCGATCGAACAGGCGATTCGGGCCGTGCGCGAGTTGAGCGATCTGCCGATCGTCGCGCAGATGACGATTCAGATGGACGGTAATACGACGTTTGGGACGACGCCGGCAACTTTTACAAAAAAGCTCGACGAACTCGGCGTTGAAGTTATTGGTTTGAATTGCGGCATGGGCCCGACGCACGTTCTCAACGCCCTCGAAGTTATGCGCGGCGTCACGGACAAACCGCTTTCTGCGCAGCCGAACGCGGGTTTGCCGCGTGATGTGCAAGGTCGCCAGTTTTATATGGGTTCGCCCGAATACATGGCCGAGTTTTCGCGGCGGTTTGTGCAATCGGGCGCGAAGTTCGTCGGCGGTTGCTGCGGCACCACGCCAACGCATATCAAGATGATCGCGAGTGCGATTCGAGCCGACAGTCCGCGGCAGACCGCGAAAGCGTTTGTAAAACAACTGGCGACCGTCGCTGAGCTAACGCCGCAGGATGTTCAGGTCGTTCCGGCAGAAGAGCGTTCGAATTGGGCGGCAAAGATCGCCCGTGGCGAATTTGTAACTTCCGTCGAGGTGCTGCCGCCAAAAGGCTGCGACGCGCAGAAGACGCTCGACAGCATTCGGCTTTTAAAAGATGCGGGGGTCGATGGCGTCAACATTCCAGACGGTCCACGTGCGCAAACGCGAATGTCGGCGCAGGCGACAGCTGTGTTGGTCGAACGCGAGATCGGCATCGAGGCTGTTCTTCACTATTGCTGCCGCGACCGCAACCTCCTTGGAATGATGTCCGATCTGCTCGGCGCGGCCGCGCTGGGACTGAGAAATCTACTTATCATCACGGGCGACCCGCCAAAGATGGGGCCGTATCCTGACGCGACCGCTGTGTTCGATATCGATTCGATCGGTCTCACAAACATGGCGAACAAACTCAATCACGGCCTCGATCTCGGCAACAACCCGATCGGCAAGCCAACAGCATTCTCGATCGGCGTCGGTGTAAATCCCGGTGCGGTCAATATGGACGAAGAGATCAAACGCTTCGAGTGGAAGGTCGAGGCCGGTGCCGAATACGCAATCACGCAGCCGGTTTTTGACACCGCGCAACTCAAACGATTTCTAGGAATGATTGAACACGTTCGTATTCCGATAGTCGCCGGTATCTGGCCGCTCATCTCTTACCGAAACGCAGAGTTCATGCACAACGAAGTTCCCGGCATCGAAGTCACGCCCGCGATCCTCGAACGCATGCGCATTGCATCGGACAAAGATAAAGAAACGGCCCGCGAAGAGGGCATCGCCATCGCCCGGGAGTCACTGTTAGAGGTTCGGGACGTAATACAAGGTGTGCAGGTCTCAGCTCCATTCGGGAATGTGAAATATGCTCTGCAAGTATTTGAGGTTTTGGAAGGTAAAAAAAAGAGCGGATAGCTAACTATCCGCCCCTTTGTTTTTTAAACAACTTCTTTACCTGGCGTCAAACGTCGCTACCGGGAAATCTGCTCCGAGTCCCCACGGCAATACTGAGGCCGCGTTAGTAAAGCTATTAAAGACCCAGAAATTGCTTTGGGCTGTTGCAGTGGCACCACGACGATAAATAGCAAGATCGGTCCTGGCATCACCGTCATAATCGCCTTGAACAGGTAGATCAGACGAAATTCCAAACGTTCTTATGCTATTTGCTCCTGTCGAGCTGTTGTTAACCCACCAGACCAGCGGCGAAGTTCCTGCCGCGCCGGTTCGTGCGATCGCGAGATCGTATTTCCCGTCACCGTCGTAGTCGCCCGGCAAAATATAATCGGTTTGGAAATTACCAAACGCCTGATATGAAACCGCAAGATTCGAACTGCGCAGAATAATATAGGTATTATTAGGTGACAGACCGCCAAAACGATAAACGGCTATATCAAACTTACCGTCGCCATCATAGTCACCGGGAATAGGTGTATCGCCTGTTGAACCGTCTGTTGCCCCAGTAGTTCCGAACGGCACGACTGCAAAATTCGCGGGCGAGCTGCTTCGCCTGATCCACCAAAATGCTTGTGCACCGGGTGCTGCTCCACGACGGAAAATAGCAATGTCGGTTATGCCGTCTCCGTCATAATCGCGATTAACTGCCTGATCACCACTTAGTCCAAAACCGGGAATGAACGCAGTGTTATCCGAAGAGCGGAAAATATAGAATTTGCTTTGATCGCCGGGGAGGTCGCCGTCACGATAAACAGCGATGTCGTCTCTACCGTCACCGTCATAATCGCCGGGAACGGGAAAGTCGGTGCAGGCATCGCCCCAAGCTAAAACTTGATTTGGCCCAGTGGTATTTGAATTCCAATACGTGATTTGACGAACAGGGCCTGGGCAAACCCCGGTCGGAAAGCGCAAAACGCTGAGATCCTGGCGTCCATCACCGTCGAAATCGACCGGGCGCTTTATGCCGAGCTGCCCACGAATTTCGCCGCCCGGAAACGTCGCCGAATGGACATTGACGTAGCCGAGGTGCGCTCGGATTTGCGATATCTGCGTCGCAGTAATCGCGGTCGATCCGGTAATCGTGCCCGAAGTTCCGCCGATATTCGGAAATCCGATTGCAACTCCCGTATTTGCGCCGATTGCCGCAGGCGCGTGAATATGGGCGCCCGTCTGATTGCCTTGCAGCCCGTTAAACACTATCGTGTAATTTATTGTGAGCGTCGACTCATTGACCACGATGCGTGCGTAACCGGTAGCGGCTGACGCATTCGTCGGAACCTCTTGAGCGCTGCTCAGATAAGCATAAAACGTCTCAGCACGAGCCGTCGTCGAACCAATGGCGAGTACCACCAGAACAAAAGCCAAAATATTTATTTTCTTCATTTTTCCCCCCGATTGTCGTCAAAGCAAAAAAACTGTAGCAATTCACAGTTTTTTTCGCCGCCAAAACCAAATTTCAATTAGTAACCGATGTAGAGTTAGGTTAGTCCTATCGCACGTCAAAGTCAATGGTTTGTCGACCGGATTTAGGGGGTCAGAATTATTTTGCCGAGAGCTTTATTCTCGATCACCGCATGATGCGCCCCCGGCGCATCTGCGAGCGAAAATACGCGGCTGATGACGGGCCTCAGAGATCCGTCCGACAATCCTACAAAGATCGATGCATGAATCTCGTCCCGCGCGGATTGCGGCGAATTGAAAAGCGACATCCCGTGAATAGTCGCATCCTTTGTCATCGCTTGTCGCGGCGTAAATTCGAGAGAGCCGCGGCTGCCGACAACGACGATCCTTCCGAACATAGCTAACGCCTCGAAGTCGCGTTCGAGATTTACGTCGGCGAGCATCTCGATTATGACATCGACGCCCTTGCCTCTGGAAAACTCGCGTATTTCACCGAGATGGTCTTGGTTAGAGTGATCGAACACCGCCTCGGCGCCTTGCGCGCGGACGAGGTCTTTACCTTCGTCCGAACTCGCCGTTCCGATAACTTTCAGACCCGCATTTTTTGCCCACTGGACAGCAGCGATCCCAACACCGCCTGACGCTCCATGTATTAAAACTGTCTCGCCTGACTTCGCGCCAGCTTTCTGAAACAACGCTCGATACGCGGTCGCATACGGCGTCCAAACGCCGGCGCCTTCTTCAAATGACACGTTGTCAGGCAGACGGCCGAGATCGATCTCATCGCACAAAGCGTACTCGGCGTACGTGCCGCTTACGGAATTCGCCGTATAAACGCGATCACCGATTGTGAATTTTGTAACTTCTTCGCCGACGGCTTCGACAACACCTGCTCCGTCTTTGCCAGGCGTATAAGGCAGCTTCGGCGCGTGAGCGTGAATACCAGTGCGAAGATATGTATCGACAGGATTGACGCCGGCAGAGTGAATCCGAACAAGCACCTGCGCCCCTTGCGGCTCTGGCGTCGGTACCTCTTCGACCTTCATCACCTCGGGCGGACCGAATTCACGAACTACAATTGCTTTCATATGGAACGCGGACGCCCTCGTCCGCACCTACAATAAAAAGAACGCGGACGGGGGCGTCCGCGTTCCGTTATTCCACCGTCACCGATTTCGCTAGATTCCTAGGCTGGTCCACATCGCAGCCTCGGCGAACGGCGATGTGATAAGAAAGAAGCTGCAAAGGTACAACCGACAGAATCGGGCCGAGCAGATCGCTCGTTTCAGGAATCTCGATGACGTGGTTCGACACCTTGCTGCTCATCGTGTCGCCCTCGGTAAGGACGCTGATGATAATACCGTCGCGTGATTTTACTTCGACGATGTTCGAGTGAGTTTTTTCGTACCGTAATTCACTTCCCGCATTACCCGACTCGCGAGTGTTAACGACGACGACGGGAAGTTTTTCATCGATCAGCGCGTTCGGGCCGTGTTTCATTTCGCCCGCCGGATAGCCTTCGGCGTGAATGTAGCTGATCTCTTTGAGTTTCAGAGCGCCTTCAAGAGCGACGGGAAAGTTGATGCCGCGTCCTAAGTATAGAAAATCCTGCACACGGAAAAACTCCTTCGACAGTTCCTCGATCGAGTCGGCGTCATTGAGCACCTGTTCGATCTTTAGCGGTAACTCCGCCAGGTCTTGTGCGAGTTTTTTTGCACGCTCACCATCGATAGTCCCGCGAACTTCGCCAAGATACAAGGCAAACAGATAAAGCGCTATCATCTGCGCCGTAAACGCCTTTGTCGAAGCAACGCCGATCTCCGGCCCGGCGTGCGTGAGAATCGTGCCGTCAGCCTCGCGCGTGATCATCGAGCCGTGAACGTTACAAACAGCGAGCACCTTGCAGCCTGCAGTTTTCGCTTCCCGCATTGCGGCAATGGTGTCGGCGGTTTCGCCTGATTGTGAGATTACAATGAGCAGATCGTTCTCGCTTAAAACCGGATCACGATAGCGAAACTCCGACGCATAATCGACTTCGACGGGTACGCGAGCAAGCTGCTCGATCATGTACTTGCCCGCAAGACCTGCGTGCCAAGAAGTTCCGCACGCGGCGATCTTCACCGACGAAAACGCCTTAAATTCGTCCTCAGAGATGTTCATCGGATCAAGGTAAACCTTGCCCGTGTCTAGCGAAACGCGGCCTTGCACCGTGTCACGGACGGCTCGCGGCTGCTCGTATATCTCCTTTAACATGAAGTGCTTAAAGCCGCCTTTCTCCGCCTGGATCGGGTCCCAAGTGATCCGCTGCTGCTTGGGCTCAACGGCATTGCCATCAAAATCCGTCACACGAACGGAGTCTTTTGTAAGAATCGCGATCTCTCTGTCGCCGAGGAAAAATACGTCACGCGTGTGCGCCAAAATTGGCGGAATGTCGCTCGCGACAAAAAACTCGCCGTCGCCGAGACCGATGACGACCGGCGGGCCTTCGCGAACCGCGATGATCGTGTCCGGCTCGTCAACCGAAATTATCGCCAACGCAAAAATACCGCGAAGCTCTGCGACGGTTTTGCGCACAGCGAGTTCGAGCGACAGATTATCCGTGTCTTTGTAATGACCGATAAGGTGCGCGACGACCTCGGTGTCAGTCTCTGTGTGAAATTCATGACCTTCGGCAGCAAGACGCTCTTTTAACTGCAGATAATTTTCGATATTGCCGTTGTGAAAGACAACAACTTTGCCCGACTGATCGCGATGCGGGTGAGCGTTCTCCTCGGTCGGACGCCCGTGCGTCGCCCAACGCGTATGTCCGATACCGTAATTACCATCGAGCGGATTCAGCCGAATCGCTTCTTCGAGATTGCGC
>JANOGL010000344.1:0-2081 GCA_031405985.1 Acidobacteriota bacterium
CTCAAACTGGAATCGGTCAGTCCCGAGCTGGCGTATTTCCCGCCTGCTGACATGATTGGCATACCGTCAGGACTTGAAAATATGATTTTCGAGTTTCGCAAGCAAGAAAATAAATCGCGTCCGGTTGCGGGTGACATTGCTGCTCTTGCGGCGCAAAAAACGGCCAAACAACAAGAGATACACCAGAAGCTCGACGCAATTTTCGATGAACTCACGACCGAGCCTGGCTTAACTAAAATGCAGGCATTTCTAACTACGGCCAAAACCGGGCCGCCAGATCTGTCGAGTGTTTACGACAATTTCAAAACAGCCGAAGCAAGCGGTGGTCCATCTGCCGAGTCAAAGATCGGTTTGATGACGGCGGTGCGAAAAGCACTTAGTGCGGCACGTAGGACGAATGAAAGCGATCCCGCTGCAAACGCAGCTCTAAAGCTGATGCATGGAGCGTTTACACAAAACCAACTTAAGTAAAAAGGAGTAAAACAATGCAACAGGCAGTACATAGCGGTAACTATACTTTAGATAATTTGGAGAAAGTCTGCGAAGACTATCAATCGGATTACGAGATGCATCTGACCGATCTGCAAGCGGCTGAAACCAAAGAGCCGTTTAGCAATGAAACAAAAGTGAACGTCGGGACTTACGAGCCTCGCGGCGAGGATGACGGCCCTCAGGAATTGAGATTTGTCCGATACACGAACAATAACGAGGCGACTCAAGCCCGCATTCAGGCGCTCAAGGATGATTTCAAGGAACTATTTGACCGGACTCTGCATGTCGAGGGCAACCCGATAACGGTATTGGGTTTTGGAAAGATTGACACGTTGTAGGCTGTGAATCATTCCATTCATGGTGCGGTCAGAAAAGGCGAAAGGCCCGTCGGAGGAGTGAGAGGTTAGATGTAAGCGTTTGGTGAGCCGAATACAGCGGCTTGCGGATAAACGGGCTCAATTATCAGAAAAATTTAGGAGGAAAAGAAAATGCCAAAACTATTATTCGGAGGAATTCTAGCTACTATTTTGCTCAGTTTCTACATGTGGTCGATCTACGAGGCCGTGCAAGCCGCACAAGAGGCGCTCAAATTGGCAAAACTGGCTCCGAATGCAGAAGCGGCTGCCGCGGCTTTCAAAACGGCGCCGGAACTAACAACGATGATGTCGGTGCTGCTGAACTCGATCGGTGCGCTGGTCTCTGCGACCGTCGTCGGTGTCCTCGGGGCAACCACCAGTGGCGAATGGCCGGCAAAACGGACGCTTCAGGAGAATCTGACGGGGACTCTTCAAATGATCGCCGGCTACATGCCGTCAGTTTACATTTTTGTGTGGATCGGCTGCGGTGTATGGATGTGCATCATCGCGTTTTGGCCGGATTCGGGACAGGACTTCAGCGACAAACAAATCGGGATCGCCGCAAAATCCTGGCTCGGAACTGCCATCGCAGCCGTTTATGCGTATTTTGGCATCACGCCTGACCCGCCAAAAGCCAACAACGCAGGCGGCGGCGGGGCTGTCAATGAGGGCAACGCAGGCGGCTAAGGAGGTTCTGACAAGAAACACGCCGGCCAATGGAGTGCGATCTATTCGATTACGGTTGGATGATTGTCGATAAGCTATAGATGAATGAGAGCAGAAAAAACACGCTCATTAAGACCATTGAGATTCGCTTAGAAGGGGTCCGTGAATCGTCCAAACGTGCGAGGCTTGCTTTTCTGGTCGCAACGATAGCATCGTCGGCCATAACAGTGACAATTTGGAGTGCGTACTTTTCGTGGAGTCGAAACTTTGCTTTTCCGGACGTACCTCTCGAAGTTGCTAAAAAATATGAAGGCCAAGAAGTTCCTTGCGAAGAATTCAAACGGATACTTGATGAAGAGTCTCAGAAATTACCCGCGTCGACTCAAGGAAACGAGAGGTTTCCGTTACCGCTTCGGGAATTTAATAAACGAAATGCAGCCACCGAATGGGTTAAGACATTAAGCGTTTCGATAGATCCTTTAGGGATTGAAGTCAATGTAAATGATTTTGCAATTATCGGAAGTCTGAGTCTGATCATAATCTCCTTTTGGTTGTTGTTTAGTGTGC
>JANOGL010000096.1:0-19804 GCA_031405985.1 Acidobacteriota bacterium
CATTTAATACCGCGCGGATCGATCATCTCTACAAAGACCCTGAAATTTACGGCAAGCGACTTTTTCTGCATCATGGCGACGTGATCGATCCGAGCAATTTGAATCGTTTGCTCGACAAAATCGAACCTGACGAAATTTACAATCTCGCTGCGCAAAGTCATGTGAAAGTTTCGTTCGAGATTCCGGATTACACAGCACAGGTCGATGCGTTAGGAGCATTGAGGTTTCTCGATGCGATACGCGAGACAGGTTTGCGAAAGGTCAAGTTTTATCAAGCCTCGACATCGGAATTGTTTGGCAAAGTCTTAGAGTCACCGCAAAAAGAAACGACGCCGTTTTATCCGCGTTCGCCCTATGGCGTATCGAAGCTTTTTGCCTACTGGGCGATCGTCAACTATCGTGAGGCATACGACATTTTTGCTTGCAACGGGATTCTCTTCAATCACGAATCGCCGCGCCGTGGTAACACGTTCGTGACAAAAAAAATCACGCGCGGCATCGCGCAGATTCTTTTAGGCAAATCAAAAAACATTCGACTTGGAAATCTCGACGCTTGTCGCGACTGGGGCTTTGCGCCTGAGTACTGCGAAGGCATGTGGCAAATTCTCCAACACAAAACGGCCGAAGATTTTGTGATGGCGACCGGCGAAACGCATTCGGTCCGTGAATTTGCAACCGAAGCATTTAAAAACATCGGCGTCGAGATCGCCTGGCACGGCAAAGACGCAGACGAAAAAGGCATCGTCCAGAATATCGATGCATCGATTCTGAACGACAAGTTCGGCGTCGCCGGGACACACTTTGCTAATGCCGACGTGGTTGTAGAGATCGATCCGTATTATTACCGACCGACCGAAGTCGATTATCTTATCGGCGATTCAACAAAAGCAGAAAAGCTGCTTGGTTGGAAAGCAAAGACCGTATTCAACGAACTGGTAAAGCTAATGATCGAGGCCGAGATCGAAAACGCAAAACTCGAACCGTCGATGTATTGACGCACCCCTGCCGTGCTAAAATTTTTGTTTAAGTTATGACTGATCAAAAGCGGGTATTGGTGACAGGCGCCGGTGGTTTTATCGGAACGCATCTTGTCGAATTTCTAAAAGCGAAAGGCTATTGGGTGCGCGGCGCCGACATCAGGCTGCCGGACTTTAGCGAGACGGCTGCGGACGATTTTCAATTGCTCGATCTCAGGCGTTGGGAAAATTGTCTCGCGGTCACAAAAGACGTCGATCACGTTTACGCGCTTGCGGCAGACATGGGCGGCATGGGTTTTATTTCGGGAAATCACTCGCTGATTCTTCACAATAACACGCTGATAAATTTTCACACGCTCGACGCTGCGCGAGAGCATGGCGTGAGCCGATATCTCTACACGAGTTCTGCGTGTATTTATCCTGAGCATCTTCAGGAGAATACAAACGTGACGCCGCTGAAAGAAGAAGACGCTTATCCTGCAAATCCGCAAGACGCGTATGGTTGGGAAAAGTTAATTTCCGAACGCCTCTGCATGCACTACATGGAGGATCACGGCATCGTGACAAAGACCGTCAGATTTCACAACATCTTTGGCGAAAAGGGAACATGGCAAGGCGGCCGCGAAAAAGCCCCGGCGGCGTTATGTCGCAAGATCGCAACCGCGAAACTCACCGGCAATCCTGAGATCGAGATCTGGGGTGACGGCGAACAAACGCGTTCGTTCTGCTACATCGACGATTGCGTCGAAGGCATTTATCGGCTTATGCAATCCGATTTTGGCGAGCCGCTAAACCTAGGACAAGATCGCATGCTCTCAATCAACGAACTTGCTGACATCATCGCGAAAATCGCAGATATCGATATTGTAAAACAACACATAGACGGGCCGCAGGGCGTTCGAGGACGTAATTCGGATAATTCAAAGCTGCGCGAAATCCTTGGTTGGGAACCGCAGATCTCGCTCGAAGACGGGCTTGCAAAAACTTATCGTTGGATTGAAGAACAGGTCACTGCTGCCAGTCAGCGAGATGCAAAACCCACTCAGGCGGCAGAAGTTACTGTATGAAAACACAGTTCGCGGAAGTTTCGATCCAGGAAGTTAAGAACTACTGGGATGCACGTCCTTGTAATATACGAGACTCGAATGCCGAGGTACAGAAGAGTTTTTTAACCAAGTCGAATCGCATATTTTCGCATTTGCCGAATTTAAAAAATGGCGCGGAAAAAAATATGCTCAAGGGCGGTACATTCTGTAGACTCGACAAAATAATTGCAAAGGATTCGGCGGCGAAGACTGTTGCCCGGTCACGTATTCGTACACAAGAGAATCTACGGCGACGTGAATGGGTGATGGATTTGAGATCGACAACATATTTGCCGATCACATTTTCCTTATCAAATTCCAAAATATGTGGAGTACGAGTTCGAATTCGTTTGGTATTTTCGCTTTCTGCCGAAATTTGTGTTCACAATGCTTGAGGGAAGATTCGGCTGGCACTTGTGTTTTGAGGCGAACGTTAGATAATTGAATCTAAAGGACTTATTGTTATAGGATATTAATGATGACAGACGGCATTTCGATTATTGGGTTGGGTAAATTAGGAGCGAGCATGGCGGCGGCGTTTGCGTCGCGCGGCTTTAATGTGATCGGCGTCGATGTAAATCAACGATCGATCGATCTTGTAAACGGAGGCCACGCACCGGTGCAGGAAACTGATCTCGATGCTACGATCACGGCAAATAAAGATCGAATTCGCGCAACATTGAGTCATGAAGAAGCGGTTTTGAATTCCGATATTTCGTTTGTGATCGTGCCAACGCCGAGCGATGACAAAGGCTCGTTTTCGTTGCAGTATGCAAAGTGGGCGTTCAAGGAAATCGGCAAAGCTCTTGGCAAAAAGAAGACTTATCATAACGTTGTCCTGACCAGCACCGTTCTCCCCGGATCAACGCGACAGGCACTCGTTCCGATTCTCGAAAAAGAGTCACGCAGAAGCGTTGGGAAAGATTTTGGCGTATGCTACAGTCCCGAATTTATCGCACTCGGCAGCATCATCAACGATTTTCTAAATCCCGATTTCACATTGATCGGTGAGATTGACGAGCGAGCCGGTGAAAATCTTGAGTCGATTTATTCGCGTGTCGTGGCAAACAAAGCGCCATCGGCACGGATGAGTCTCGAAAATGCAGAGCTTACTAAGATCTCGATCAACACATTCGTGACGACAAAAATTACGTTTGCGAATATGCTCGCCGAAATTTGCGAAAAGCTGCCCGGCGGCAACGTCGACGTCGTAACGAATGCGCTTGGCATGGACAAACGAATCGGGCGGCGCTATTTGACCGGATCGATCGGTTATGGCGGGCCGTGTTTTCCGCGTGACAATGTCGCGTTGTCATACATCGCAAATCAGCTAGGCGTGCGCGCGGCGCTTGCCGAGACGACAGATTCGATGAATCGTTCGATCGCTGAAAAGATTTCGCAGCGAATTCTACCGATGATCCGGCCCGGTGCGACAGTTGCAATTCTCGGATTATCATACAAACCCTTCTCTCATGTAACTGAAGAATCGCAGGGCGTTTACGTAGCACAACAGCTGTCAAAAAATGGGCTTCGGGTTGTGGCTTATGATCCAATGTCGAACGAGATGGCCTTGGATGATATCAGAAAACAGATAGTCGTTCTCGATTCAGTAACAGAATGTCTTGCACATGCCGAAGCGGTTCTTGTCACGACGCCCGATCCGGCTTTCAAAACGCTGAATGCCGATGACTTTAAGAACGAATGGTCGAGAGTCTTAGTCTTCGATTTTTGGCGCATTCTTTCTGAACAGCTCGCTTCTCACGCTCACATTGATTACATCGGCATCGGCGTGGGCAGTGATGATGATGCTAACACCGCCCGGTTACGTTCATTGTGGCACGGCGATTCACCCGAGGTGGGTAAAACCGTCGCGGAATGAACAGCGAAAAAATTCGTGTTGAAATAGTTACGCCCGTTCATAATCGAAAGAACATCACATTATTGTGTCTCAAGAGCTTGTCGCGTTTGAGCACTGAGAAGTGCGAAATTCACACAATAGTCGTCGATGATGGCTCGACAGATGGAACCACTGATGCAATCCGTGAGCAGTTTCCTGAAGTCGAGGTAATTGCGGGCAACGGCGATCTTTGGTTTACCGAGGGAACAAACGTCGCAATCAGGGCTGCGCTAAAACATAATCCCGATTATGTGCTGATGATAAATGACGATGCGGTTTTCGACGCTAATTTTTTGAACTGCATGGTGGAAACTGCTGAAAAGCATCCCCACTCGGTGATAGGGTCGCTTTTACTTCTCTGGGATCAGCCGCACAAAATATTTCAGGTCGCACCGGTGTGGAACACATGGCTCGGGGGGTGGAGGCATTGGTATTCGCAGACTGTCTGGACCGTACCCGGCAAGCCATGGAAAGTTGATCTGATCGTCGGGAACTGTTTACTTGTTCCCGCACAAGCATTTCGTGAAGCCGGCCTGATGAACTCACAGAGGTATCCAAATTTCGGCGATGCTGAATTTACGCCGAGACTGAAACGACTGGGATGGCAGCTTTTGATCGAGCCAAGAGCACGGGTTTTTTGTCAGCCAAACGCTGTGCCGGTCAGGGTGCGCACGATGGGTTTTAGAAAAGTGTTTTCCGCCTTATTTCTGGATCTAGGGCAAAATCCAAACCTGCGACGCAGGTTTTATGCGAACATTGACGGAGCTCCAACTACGCTCGCTGGTTTCGTGTCGTTCTTTGCTTTTCTCGCGCGCATCGTCGTTGGCATAAATCATGAGAGGGGGGCTTGGGCAATGCAACAACCCGAAGCTCCGTTAAGCGAGACCTTTGCATCCGCGGTTGTCGATGATTGAAACAAGACGCAAGTTGATTTTTTTCTGGCCGTATCTCGAATGGGGCGGCGCCCAAATTTATTTTCTCGCAATAGTAAAAGAATCACTTTCAGATTGGGATGTCATCGTTATTTTGCCTCGTGCATCTTCTACAGAAATTATTCGGTTCATTGAACAAGCGGGGGCTCAAACCGAGTTTCTGGATTTTCATTCAGACTCGGCCGAGGCCCCGACGATCATGCGAAAAGTGCAACGCCATGTTCGACGCGTCAGCGTGGAAATTGCGAGCTACCGATACCTGTTACGTCATACTCTAAGCGAGAGCATTCTGCATATTGAATTTCCACCATGGCTATCTTGGATATTTTTTGCTGCGCTCAGTTTACGACGCGCAAACGTCTTTGTAACGATGCACAATGCCCTGCCGAATACGCCCGCGTGGCGCGTGCCTGTCTGGAAAGCCAGATTGCAATTTGTTTCTCGATTACCAGGCTTTCATATTTTTACGTCAAACAAAGATACAAAGCGTAAACTTCGCGGGTGGGTCGCCGATAAGTTTTGGCATGAGATCAAGGTCACATACACGTGCGTAAATCCGCCTGAGATAGAACGTGTGCGGTCGTCTTCGGTCAATAGAATTGAGGCTCGGCGGAAACATGAAATTGACAACGAAAAGCTTGTCGTGCTGTGCGTCGGGCAATTTGTCGACCGCAAGGGACGTTGGGTTTTCCTCGACGCAGCCAGGATTGTTTCGCAAAAGGATCCTGAAGTTCAGTTTGTTTGGCTATCTCCAAAGTTACCAACCCCAGACGAACAGGCACGCATCGACGAGTATAAACTTGGGGATAACTTCAAGTTCGTGTTGTCCAATACTCTCGGTACAAGTCACGAGGATGTTTTGCGTTTTTTTTGTATTGCAGATCTTTTTTCGCTTCCGAGTTTTGTCGAAGGTCTGCCGATCGCCTTGCTCGAAGCGATGGCCCTCGGCATTCCGAGTATTTCGACAAATGTATATGCGATCCCCGAGGCGGTTAGACATCTGGAAACCGGCATTCTAGTCGAGGCGGGCGATGCAAACGCGCTTGCCGAGGCTGTTATGAAGCTCAAACAGAATTCCAATCTTCGAGCAGAATTATCTTTAAAGGGCAGAGAATTTGTTCTTCAAAATTTTGACGAACGCAATGCGTCGCAAATTGCCATCGATGCCTACGAGAGGTGTTTTCAAAAATGACGGATAACACTCACGACGCAAAACGAAGGATTACGCGGAACGTCATATTTAGTTTAGTGGCGTGGTTTTTACCGTTGGTTGTCGCCTTCATCGCAACTCCGATACTTGTCAAAAGTCTCGGAACCGAGCAATACGGAATTCTCGCGTTGGTGCTTGGCTTTCTCAGTTATTCTTTTACATTCGGAACAGGAAAGATCGTCGCAAAATTCATCCCCGAATTACTACCTAAGAACCAAAGCGAAAAGCTGTCCGAACTTATATCCGCGACACTCTGGTTTAGTTTATCGATTGCGTTGATCGGTTCGGTAACCGTTGCCCTGCTGGCCGGTTATCTGGTGTCGAACGTTTTGTTGATACCGTTCGAGTCGAGAGAGATGGCAGTTGCATCGCTTTATTTAGCATCCGCGACCGGCTTGGTAGTAATGGTCGGCCAAACATTTCAATACGTATTGCAGGGACTTCACCGCTTTGGAAGTTATGTTCTTCTTACTACCTTAAACGGATTGATGCTCGGTGTCGGTAACATAGTTTTGGTTCTCAGTGGTTACGGAGTCGCCTCACTGCTGGCTTGGAACTTAATTACTGCAGTTTTCACCGGACTACTTTTTTTTATACGAGCGCGACGATTTATGCCTGAGTTTACGCCGACATTTCGCATTGACAACTCGATATGGGGCTCAGTGCTAAAGTACGGTGGCAACATCATTCTTTTTCAGGTCTTCGCAAACATACTGTACGTATTCGAGCGTACGTGGGTTACGAGAAAATTCGGACCGCAAGGCTTGACGTTCTATTCCGTCCCGATGCTTTTGGCGTTGTATATGCACGGCATAGTAGCGAGTTTTACCCAACCGCTCTTTCCCCAAATAAATGAATTGCTGGATAACCGTGACAAACTTGTCAGCCTTTATCAAAAGGCCACGAAAATCGTATTAGCAGTTGTGACGTTTAGCTCCGTCGCTTACACAATTGCCGGAAAATCCTTTTTATCTCTTTGGGTGAATGCAGACCTTGCAGAAAATTCGTACAGTCTTTTAGTCATCCACTCGCTGACATTTGGCTTGATGGCGATTACAATTATCTCGTTGCAGGTCGCCGAGGCGTTTCGATTTTCGCGATTGATGTCGATTATGACATTCACATGGATGATCTTGTCCATACCGTTGATGATATTTGCCGCAGATTTGTGGGGAAGCCAGGGCGTTGCAATGTCGCGGCTCATAGCAGTGGTGCTCACTTTTCCGTTAATCTTGTTTGTGGAAAAAAAGTTTCTCGGCCATGTATTTTGGCGATTCTGGCTGGCTGCGGGCTCACGATTAATTGTGGCCGCAGCAGCGACCACTTTTTTTGGCTATCATTTTTTTTACCGCATTCAGGAAAGTTGGCTAACGTTAGTTGTCGGCATCATTGGATGCTCGATCCTCTTCGCGGCACTGCTGCTGATATCAGGTTACTTGTCACGCAACGAACGTGATTTGATCCGCAGTCTCGTTATAAACAGTCGACCAAATGTGATTGCCGATAGTTCGATAGATTAATTTTTTTGAAGCGATGATAAAAGCTTTCCAGTTGGTGCAGCGTCTCGATCTGATCCAGAGTATCTGCGCGGGCAAAAAGGTGCTGCATCTCGGATGCACGAATTATCCCTATACGCTTGATGCGATCGAAAAAGGCATGCTATTGCACTTTTCACTCGAAAAGATAGCTTCAGACATACATGGCTTCGATTTTGATCAAGAGGGAATCGACATGCTTGCCGCGCATGGATCAAACAATTTGCATCAGGCCGATTTGGAAAAACTAAACGATGTCGAGGTCGACGAAAAATTCGACGTGATTATCGCCGGCGAGATGATTGAACATCTGAACAATCCGGGGGCGTTTCTAGATGGAATAAAACGCTTTATGAATGCGGATACCAAACTTGTGATTACTACGATCAATGCTTATTGCTGCATTCGATTCTTACAATACGGCTTACGCGGAAAAGGCGGCCGTAACGAGCCGGTTCACCCCGATCACGTCGCGTACTATTCATATTCGACGTTGAGTTTGCTTTTGAGAAGACACGGGCTCACCGTTGAGGAGTTCTATTTCTACGATATTGGCGTCGAGCACCGTCCGCACAATCGCAAGATATTGAATCTGATAAATGACGTTTGCGTGCGCATTGCACCTCAATGGTCGGATGGAATAATTGCCGTGTGCAAATTACCGACCGAAATCGACGCTGCAGGCTAAGCTTTCTGAGCGACAACCAACAAATTTTTCCCTACGGGCGGACTTGCAATTTTTTCAAATCGCTTGATAATCGGCACAGCAACATTGTCATACATTCGAACCAAATTACTTTCCATGCTCAACGAACGCATTATCCGATACTTTATAAACCACGGCAGCATACCAGGAAAATCAAAATATCTCGCGATTTGAATGTTAAAACCGGCTTCTTCACATTTCTTTAGCAGATCGGATTTTTTATATCGGCGGTAGTGTCCCAGCCGTTTATCAAAATCGCTGTAGAGGAACTTCATTGCTGGCACAAAAATACAAATGTGGCCGCCATTCACCAATACGCGGCGTACGGTTGCAAGTTCGGTTCGATCGTCTTCTATATGTTCGAGAACGTTTACATAAAAAAGTGTGTCCGGGCGCTGCGGCGACTGTTCGAGCTGGTCTGCGACTCGGGTGAAGATATTTCTGTGAAGAGCAATTGATGGCGACAGGGGAACATTGGTTTCAAGTTCCTGGAACATGTCCGACGGTTCAATAAGATCGAGCGATGTGGGGTTCATTTCAAGCAGAAGTCTTGAAAACGAACCGGTCCCGGCGCCCACTTCGACGATGTGCTTGCCGATGAATGGTTTAAAAAGTTCAAGTATCCAGCGATGATAATTTTCGGCAAAATCCATCGCCTCGAGGTCTTTGCCGTCATAAATAACGTTATCGGTTTTCATTCCAGCGTGAATCGATAAGCGGCGGCGGTGCCGGTTTGACCTCGGGTAGCTTTCTGTAGGAGCTTCTCAAACTGCAAAACAGATTGAATCTAATGATATTGTAAAAAGCAGATATGCCGTCGCGATACGTAATCTTTTTGCCTTCCTCATATGTGCGGCCGTAGTAACTGATTGGAACTTCGTACAGCACACACTTCAACTTCGCTACTTTGGCCGTCACCTCAAAATCGAATCCGAATCCCCCCGTCACGATCGTCATATCGCGAATAATGTCGCCGCGAAATGCCTTGTAACAAGTCGAAACGTCGGTGAGATTAAGGTTTGTAAGCATGTTGGAGAGAAAAGTAAGAAACTTGTTTCCGACGTAATGGTAAAAATAAAGTACACGTGCGGCTCGCTTTACCATAAACCGCGACCCGTAAACAACATCTGCGTTCTTTGAAACAATCGGGTAGATCAGGTCGGGAATCTCAGCGGGGTCGTATTCGAGGTCTGCATCTTGAACAATGACGATCGAGCCCGTTGTCACGGCAAAGCCGGCTTTCACAGCCGGCGATTTGCCTCTATTCACGGGCAACCGGAATGTCTTGATCACATCGTGCTCATCGGCCAAACGCTTGATAATGATGGGCGAGGAATCTACAGAAGCGTTGTCGATAATCACGATCTCGTGAAGGTGTTCGACGGTCAGCAACTTTTCGATGATCGTCGCAAGCGTCATTTCTTCATTGAAAACGGGCACGACGATCGAAAGCTTGATCGCATCGTTTCTCATTTCCACTAAGCTATTTGCCATAAACTACTTACGCCGTTGAAAGAGCCTAACGTTGTCGGTTGTGTAAAACGGTTGTGAATCGAAGCTTTTAGCCAAAACGCCCTCAACAGCGTCGCTCCGACCATAGAGTAACATTACTTCTATTCTGCCAGAATTAGTGGACAAATAGAAATTCAGGTCATTTATGTCACCTGCAAAATCTTCGCGGGGATCTTTCTCATACAAGATGTTCGAATTCGTAAAACCCAAAATAAACTTTCGCATCTCATCGTCACGTGTAATTACCGGAAAGAGATTGTGCCCCATTTCATAGTTGTCGACAACGATCAGATTTCGGTTGTTTCCCAAGTAATTGACCATCTGTGTTGTCGGCTGTGCGTGAAACCGTACTTTGTCTTTCACGATCACAATCGAAGCGACCTTTTGCTCGTCCAGAATTGTTGATGCGGCTTCGACAAAATCGCGCGTTTCTTCGTTAGTGCGAAGTGCAAATTCCCACATGGCGACTGTTTGGAATATCAGAACAAATATCAAACAACAATGGGCCATGAATTCTGACACTCCCAACTTTTTTAAATCGAACAATGGGATCATAAACAGAAGCGAAGCTAAAAAAAGACGTTGCCTCAATAACCCCCCATTAGTCAGGTTAAAATCATCTGGCCCGAACAATGCTAAGGTCATTAATCCCAATGAGAGTAACAAGAAGGCAAGTCGTTCGGAACTGAAAATTTGTCGGTCGCGACCTACATAAAGAGTGCGTAGCGAGAACAACACAACGGCAGAGCAGACCCACAAAAGAGGTGAAAAAACTGCCAGAATGGTGGAGTCCATATCTGTAAAAGGCAGTGTTCTGCGGCTTATTAAAACGAATGGATCAACGGCTATAAGTTGATTGATCCAACTGCGAACAGAATTCGGATCGTCAATCGAACGCCACACAGGATAAAAATCTTCGCCACCGCCGCCGCTGATACTGATCTTGTACAAAACTAATAAAACAATAGTTACAAGAATAAACGGCAGGATCCAGATGACCCGTTTTGGTCGCGCATGTTTTTTGGCGAACAATCCGATAAAAATTATGCTTCCTGACAATATCATGAAGCCTATCAGATGGCTGAAGTAAACAAACGCGATCATCAACACGATCAAGCAACAACGCGCAGTGTTCATCGAATCGCGCCAACGCCAATACAGTCCGAGCGTAAAGACACAAACGGCAAGGCCGAGAAGAAAGTTGAATGTTCCAAGCAACCAGAACCAGTTAAATGCAACCGCGCAACCGATCAAAAATGTCGTAAACGAGCCATTATCTCCTACTACCTGTCGCCTGAGCCAAACAGCGCTCACGGGAAGGGCTATGAATGTGAGAGACATCATTATCTTTGTTACGACGAATGGTGAAAAGATCTGTAACAGTAGTACCATGACCCAATGTCCACTCGAATTCGGCACAAATATTGAGTTGAACTGATAAAATTCTGCAAAAAACGTGTTGCCTTTTAGCAGTTCGCTCATTACAAACGATGTGTTTACGTGTCCCGAAGCGTCCTGAACAATAAAACGCTCGACAGACCAGATCGGCGATAAGATCACGATGCAGAGTAACAACAAGGGAATTAGCGATCGTACAATTTGTAAACGCCCTGAAGCCATAAATCATTTAGTTGCCGTAATTATGCCAGAAGAAGTCTTCTAACACATAACCGGTGACGTTTTCAATTTTATAGGAATATGGTTAGACTATTTTTTCGTCGACGCGATGGTACAAGCAAAATTTCAAAATTCTTCATCTGCCGCGAAAGGAAATTCAAATCCACTTTTTGCGATTATAGCTCTTTGGGGGGTAGTAATAGTGGCAATTCTCAGCTATCTCGCATATGAGACTGGCTCTGATGCGGCTGGAAAATACTACTTGCTGCCGTGGACATTTTTAACCGGTGCCGTCGTCTCATCACCGGCTATCTTTTTACTCTACAAAGGGAAGTTTGATCCCTTTCATCCGCTTGTGTTTCCGGCTTGGTCGTATTTTCTGCCTGCTTTTTTTGTCGGTGGTGTTTTATTATCACTCGGCCTTGTTGAGCCATATTATTTGGCCTATGTTGAAGACGAAAAATATAATCTGCCGTTAACATTAGTTTATGTAATCGTCGGTTATCTGGGGTTGATTTTGGGTTTCTCCTTGCCCATTGGCCGGCGTGTGGGGGAGATAATCTCGGGCTGGCTGCCCGCGTGGAATTGGCAAAACGAAAAGATGCCAACGCCAGGCTTGATCTTGCTCGGTCTCGGTTTAGCAAATACGATACTCGCGTTTACGTTAGGTATTTTGGGATTTCAAAAAGTTGATGAGCGTGGAATTTTTGACGGCATCATTTTCTTGCTTTCTCTCTTTTTTGCACAGGCGAGCTTGCTGCTTTGGATTTATATTTTCCGCGAGAATAAGATTGGAGTTGTTCAGGTCATCATTCTTGCAACACTATTTCTCACATCGCTTGGCCGATCTGTGTTTCAGGGCAATCGCGGTATTTTTGTCAACACGTTTATCATGATCGCATTCGCCTTTGTCTTGTCGGGGCGAAAGATAACGTTTAGATCAGGTTCGCTCGGCGGCGCAATCGCCTTTGTGGCCGTTGTTTTTGGAATGATCTACGGGACGACTTTTAGGTCAATCAAGCAGGATCAATCTGTGATCGATCTAGGAGCTTATTCAGATGTGGTAGCATCAACATTCGAACAAGTAGGTTCCACAGAATTGAACGATAGTCTGACTCTTGGCTTTGTCTCGCTCGGCGAACGTCTCGAAGCCGTCAGCTCTCTAGCCGTTATTGTTTCAAATTACGAAAAACTCGCGTCACACGAAGAGCTGTACGGCATAAACGATAACATTTGGAAGGATACGGCGGTATTTTTTATACCTCGCGTGGTTTGGGCCGACAAACCTGTTGCAATCGAACCGGCCAAATATGCCGATCTGTATTTTAATTTCAGCGAAAACGCATTTACCATGACGCCGATTGGCGATTTGTTACGCAATTTCGGACCGTTGGGCATCCCAGCCGGGATGATTCTCCTCGGTTTCCTAATTCGGTTAATCTACGCCGCATTGCATGAAAATCAGGTATTCTCATACTGGCGAGCAACTCTCTATTACATGATATTGACCGCGATTTCTTATGAAGGGACTTACGGCTTGATCGTGCCCTCGATTTTCAAGGTCGGAGTGATCGCGATTGTCGGAATTCTAATTGTCCGTATCTTTGCCGGTCCGGGCCGCACTGCTGGGGCGATACCAAGGTAATCGTTGCAGATTAGATGAGCTGCACGTAACTAAGCTGGTTTAACGTATGGAGAAGATGCTTTTCACAAACGGCTGTGTCGATCTGCGTCTCGCAGTCCAGGTTGATTTGCCGGAAACGCCGGCATTCGTATATTTAATTGTCGGCCCCGATCAAAAGGCCAAGATTGTCTCATAGTTTTCATCGAATAACTGATTATGAATAAATGGTTGCTCGACCATCTTGTCTGTCCTCGCGAAAATCTTAAGTTGGAAGTGCGGAATAAAAATCTTATTTGCCCCGACGGGCACGTCTTTCCAATTTACGAAGAGATTCCGATCCTGCTCCTAGACGATGCAGAAATCACCCACGACTACATCAATCAAACATTGAAAAGGGTTTCACAGCCCCGAACGCCCGACAATTTAGGAATTGATCTTCTAAAGTCGAATGAAATTGACGAGTTCGTTCAGGGTGAAGTTCCATACACCTCTGGAAATTTGTATTTTGCAGCGCAGAATAAATTGTCGCGCTACCCGATACCAAATATACGTCTATCAGTGGGAAACGGCGAACGCCTGCTGGACATCGGCTGCAATTGGGGCAGGTGGTCAATCGCCGCAGCCCAAAAGGGTTATAAGCCGATCGGGATTGATCCGAGTTTAGATGCGGTCCTCGCGGCACGCAGGGTATCCAAACAGCTAGGTGTCGAAACGAATTTTGTTGTCGGCGATGCTCGTTTTTTGCCGTTTGCGCCTGATTCGTTCGATACGGTTTTTTCGTACGGAGTTTTTCAGCATTTTAGCAAGGAGAATGTCAGAATTTCGCTCGACGAGGTTGTCAGAGTTCTGAAGCCGCTGGGCAAAACACTTTTTCAAATGCCAAATAAGTTCGGTATCCGCCAGTATCAACAACATCGTCGCCGCGGCTATACCGAGGGCGAAGGTTTCGAGATACGGTATTGGACGCCGGCGGAGTTAATGGATACTTTTGAAAATAAGTTCGGCGATACAATAATGACTGCAGATTGTTACTTCGGTTTGGGAATACAAACGGATGATGTTGATTTACTTCCTTTGAAATATAAGGCGGTGGTCTATTCCTCTGAAATGTTACGAAAACTCAGTGGCGTCATAAAACCTCTGACCAAAGTTGCTGACAGTGTTTATCTTGAGTCGTTCAATCAACACAAGTCATAATTATTTATAGTTTTCATGAGCGTTATTTTAGGCATAAATACTTTCCACGCAGGCTCGTCCGCCGCGTTGATCATCGACGGCCAGCCGGTTGTAGCGTTGGCGGAGGAGCGTTTGAATCGCGTCAAATATTATGCGGGCTTCCCAACACTATCCATCCAAAGATGTTTGGACGTTGCGGGAATTTCGTTCGCCGAGATTGATGCCGTCGCAGTTGGGCGCGATTCTTCAGCGAATCTGCACAAGAAATTGGAGTTCGCCCTAAAGCACCCGTCAAAGCTTTTGAATCTTGCAAAAATGCGCAGTAAGTCGAAAACATTTGACGATTTAAAAAGCCTGATAGCAGACAAATGTGGGCTCGATGGGTCGAAGCTGGGTTTTAAAACCTACAATGTCGAGCATCATCTCGCTCACACTGCGTCTGCATATTTTGCTTCCGAATGGGAACATTCTGCCGGCATCACGATTGACGGTTCTGGCGATTTCGTCTCTTGCTTGTTAAGCGAGTGCGTTGGCGATGAAATTCGACCGTTGAAAAAAGTTTTTGTGCCGCATTCTCTGGGAACTTTTTATACCGCTGTCTGCCAATTTATAGGTTACGGAAAATATGGCGACGAAGGCAAAGTGATGGGACTCGCCCCGCTCGGTATAGATAACTATCACGATTTCTTTGAGGATATACTGCAACCTACTGCGGATGGTTTTGAACTTAACGCAGAATATTTTCTACCCTTTGGCGCAAATCAGGGAATGGAAATAACCGATCAAGGCGAGATGATCGTACATCGCTTATATTCGGACAAGTTTACAAACAAATTCGGTCCACCGCGTGAGCGGCATTCCGAGATAACACAGCGCGATATGGATATTGCGTTCGGTTTGCAGAGAATATTTGAGAAGTACTATATCCATCTCCTCAACGCTCTGCACAAAAAAGTCCCGACCAAGAGGGTTTCGATGGCTGGTGGCTGCGCGCTAAATAGCGTAGCGAACGGCATACTTTTGCTCAACACGCCATTCACAGAGACCTGTATTCAACCTGCCGCCGGTGACGACGGGCTTGCTCTCGGAGCAGCGCTTTATGTCAGCAATTCTATTCTGAAAGAAAACAAACGCTGGGTGATGAAAGACTCTTACCTCGGTGATGAATACACGGATGCGTTCATAAAGTCAGAGCTTGAACGTTACAAGATGTCTTATCAGGAACTGAGCCGCGAGGAACTTCTAGACAAAACCTCGGGAGAGATCAAAAATGGCAACGTCGTCGGATGGTTTCAGGGAAGAATGGAATGGGGACCGCGTGCGTTGGGCAACCGTTCGATACTCGCGCATCCCGGTTTTCCGAGTATGAAAGACATTCTAAACGCCCGCATCAAACATCGCGAAGCCTTTCGCCCGTTCGCGCCGTCGGTGTTGCAGGAAAGGCAGGATGAGATTTTCGAACAATCGCATCCGTCGCCATTTATGCTCCACGTCTATAAGATTCGCCCTGAATGGCGTGACCGACTTTCGGCTGTGAATCATGTTGACAACACCGGACGATTACAGACAGTCGCCCGTGACGAAAATACATTGTATTACGATCTGATAAAGACGTTTGAAGCCAAAACCGGTATTCCAGTTATCTTGAACACGAGCTTCAATGAAAACGAACCCATAGTTTGCCAGCCGTTCGAAGCAATCGAGTGTTACCTTCGCACGAAGATGGATGTACTGGTTATCGGCTCGTTCATTTGCAAGAAAGAAATTTAAAGATGTACTGGCAAGTTGAACACGTTCCTGAATTAACAGGCTACACGGTCGAGTGGGCCGAGCAGGGCAATTATTTTCTTTCGCGACGGAATGTTCTGTATCATTCTCGGGATCTGCAGCCACCATTCAAGAAGTTTGCCGCCATCGACGCTCCTATTTGGAAAGAGGTTGCGAGTACTTTTCGGCTTGCGCAACGGCTGCTACGATTTCAGGTGACGAATGTAATTCCGCTTAAGAACAAGGATCTTTTCATTACTTTCGACAGATCTGTTGGCGTAGTGCGCGGCGGCGAGTATCAAAAGCTCGACGGACTTATTCGACCATGCCGCGTGCTTCGCTCTGCGTGCGCCGTCGACGAGAAGGGAGACATTTTTTTTGGTGAATACCTTGCGAACACCGAGCGCGGCGAGATAAGGATTTATAAATACAACGCCGGGAGCGATGCTCTTGAGGTTGCTTACACTTTTCCTGAAAGATCGATCAAACACGTTCACGGCATCTACTTCGATAAATTTATGAATTCGCTCGTTTGCCTAACGGGCGATGATGTTAACGAGTGTCAGATTCTGCAGACCTTCGACGAATTTCAAACCATAAATGTGATCGGGAAAGGAGACGAAACCTGGCGTGCGGTTAGCATGCTCTTTAGCGAAAAGTATTTGTATTACGGCATGGACGCGGAGTTTCGCGCAAATCATATCTATAAATTTGATCGGCAAACAGGCGAGAGAAGCTCGCTTGGAGAGGTTAACGGGACAATATTTTATTCTAAACAAATTGGCGATGATCACTTTTTCACGACGACTGCCGAAAACGCTCCGAGTCAAATAGAGAATGTTGCCGCGCTTTGGCAAGCAGATAGAAATGACGTGTGCACGAAGCTGATCTCTTATGAAAAAGACAGTTGGCACAAATCGCTTTTTCAATTTGGGACAATTCACTTTCCATATGTAAATCGATTAAATGACTCGCTTTACTTTCATCTTGTAGGTGTAAAAGGCGATAATCAAACCTTTAAGCTTGTGCGAAATTACTAATTTAATGGAAAAAGTAGTTTTTACAAATGGATGTTTTGATATCCTGCACGCCGGGCACGTCGACCTTCTCACTCGAGCCCGGGCCTTGGGAACTAAACTAGTAGTTGGGATCAACAGCGACGATTCAGTTCGTTCAATCAAGGGCGACGGACGGCCATTCGTAACGCAGGAATCGCGAAAGGCGGTGCTGTTCGCGTTGAAACCTGTCGATGAAGTCCGCGTTTTTGACGAGACAACTCCGGAAAGACTGATAAGGGAGATAAAACCCGACGTTTTAGTAAAAGGGGGCGACTGGGTAGAATCTGAAATCGTCGGGGGCGATTTTGTAAAGTTGCTGGGCGGGGAAGTTGTTTCTTTGCCGCTGTTAAAAGGTTTTTCGTCAAGTAATATCGTAGAGAATATTCGTAATTCTCATAAGTCATCAATCACAATTTCCAGCATTGAAAACGGCACGACGCTGGCCTCGCTAACTCAGCATGCTGAAGTAATAAAAAAAGTCACAGAAACGAATATCGATGACATAAATAAGTGCGCGAATTTATTGACCGAGACTTTACAGTCAGGTCGAAAGGTGCTGATATGCGGCAATGGAGGCAGTGCGGCAGACGCACAGCATATTGCCGCCGAACTCGTCGGCCGATATGAGGCGGAAAGACGGGCGTTGCCGGCGATTGCATTGACGACGGATACGTCCGCGCTCACGGCGTTGGCAAACGATTATGACTTCGAGCGAATATTCTCGCGACAAGTCGATGCTCTTGCCGTAGAGGGCGATTGTCTTATCGCGATCAGCACGAGCGGCACATCACCGAATATAATCGCTGCAGTCATGACGGCCCGAAATCGTGGCTGCAAGATAGTCGGCATGACGGGATCTAACGGGAAAAAGCTGGCAGGGTTGAGCGATGGGTGCATAGTTGTGCCGTCCGATCGAACCGCTCGAATTCAAGAAGCTCATATCACGATCGCTCATATTTGGTGCGAGATAATAGAAAATTCAATAGCGGTCAAATAAACCATGCAGGCGCTTGAAGATTTTTCAAAATTGAAAATTATCGTCGTAGGCGACGTAATGCTAGACCGGTATTGGTGGGGCTCGGTCGAGAGAATCTCGCCCGAGGCTCCAGTGCCTGTCGTGCGGCTTGAGAATATGAGCTTGGTCGCCGGCGGTGCCGCAAACGTCGCCGCAAATCTTGCCGGTCTTGGTGCAATGCCATATCTATTCGGTATTAAAGGCGATGACAGCGAAGGAGACCAGCTCGAGAGAGTTTTGCGGGAGTCGGAAATTAAGAGTTATCTTATCACCCAAGTTGCGGGCAGAAAGACAACGATAAAAACCCGCATCGTGGCACACCATCAGCATGTAGTTCGCATCGATCAGGAGACGCGCGAATCGATTTCGAATGAAACAGCCGACACGGTGCTGCTGCAAATATCTGAGATCATCGATGACATCGACGCTGTGATTATCTCCGATTACGCAAAAGGCTTATTGTCGGACTATTTATTAACAGGTCTTATCAAAACCGCTCGTGACAAGAAAAAAATCGTCGTTGTCGATCCAAAGGGGAATGATTTTACTAAATATAAAGGTGCGAATGTAATTACACCCAATAAGCGAGAGGCGGCGGAAGCGAGCGAGCTTGACCCGATGTCCCTCGACGCGGTTTGCAGTTCTGGTCATTCAATAATGGGCAGCCTGCGACTTGAAGCTTTATTAATTACCGAGGGCGAAAATGGGATGACGTTGTTTCAGCGCGGTGAGCAGCCGTTTCATTTGGACTCGCTTGCGCAAGATGTATTCGACGTAACCGGTGCAGGTGATACGGTAATCGCTACCTTTGCGGCTGCAGTTGCAGCGGGAAATAACTTCATCGATTCGGCAAAACTTGCAAACGCAGCAGCGGGGATTGTGGTCGGCAAAGTTGGAACGACCCGAATAACGCACAGCACGCTTGCGGATTTTCTCGCTAAGAGCGAACACGATCATCTGTTCGAAAGCCTTCACGCATGAAAAAGCGCATTCTCTTTATTGAAAGACAGCCTTCGGAATTCGTCAGCATCGAGAACGTTTTTCGGCAGGTTGCAGAAAATTTGTCGAGCGACAAGTTTGAAACTGATTTTCAGCAGATGCCTTTTGGAAATAGTTTGCTCGGCATCGTCAAAAACCTTCTTTTCTTCAAACCAAAGCAGGCTGATCTTTATCACGTCACCGGTCACATTCATTACATCACTCTGCGGCTTCCGGCCTATAAGACGGTGTTGACGATTCATGACCTCGGGTTTCTTCATACACGGACGGGATTGCGTCGGCTCCTTCTGAAAAAACTTCTTCTCGACTGGCCTCTAAAAAAACTCAAATACGTAACCGCTGTCTCTGAAAAGACAAAGAATGAAATCCTCGCTCATTCAAACTGCAACCCCGACAAGATTCACGTGATCGACAACCCAGTCCCTGCCGGCTTTGGTTTCACCCGCCCTAAAATCTTCAATAGACAGCGTCCGACAATTTTGCAAGTTGGATTCACCGCTAACAAGAACATTCCAAAACTCGCTGAGGCAATTAGAGGATTACCGTGCAAATTGTTGATCGCCGGCCGGGCAGACAGAAATTTAATCTCGCTTTTATCCGCCAACGGCATAGATTATGAAATTAAAGAATATTTGGAACAATCGGAAATCATCGCGTTATATCGCAACGCCGATTTTGTTGCTTTTTGCTCGAC
>JANOGL010000109.1:0-6360 GCA_031405985.1 Acidobacteriota bacterium
TCATTCAACTGAGGGGTTCGCCGCCTCAAACCTATATGGTGAACATTCGACTCGCCTTAAAGGGAAACACCGATCTCAAGCCCGGTGTCATAAATTCTGCCTTTGCGAATGTGCCCAAACGTGCTCTGGATTTCTACAATAAGGCAGTCGATTTAGCAAAGGCAGGGGACAGCAAGGGTGCCATCGAGCAGTTTGGACTTGCGACCTCGGAATATCCTAAATTCATGCTCGCATTCAATGAACTGGGTGTTATTTACCTTCGATTGAATGATTTGGAAAAAGCTGACGAGTCTTTTCAGACTGCACTTAAGATCGAACCGGAAGCCTTTGCTCCGCTCATGAATCGGGGCATTTTGTTTGTTCAAATGAAACGGTTCGCCGAGGCCGAACCGATGCTGCGAACCGTCCTAAAGACCAAAGAAGAGTCCGCAGTCGGCCATTACTTTCTTGGTCAGGCATTGGCAAATTTAGGTCGCTTTGACGAAGCAGAAAAGGAACTCGTTTCCTCGATAGCATTGGGAGGCGCCGAGATGAAAGAGGCCCATCGAGTATTAGCCATCATTTACAGTGCAAAAGGGGAAAAAATACGTGCCGCGGGTGAATTGGAAACCTATCTTCGCTTAGCACCAAATACTCCTGATGCCGAACAACTCCGCCAAGTCATTTTGCAGCTCAAAGCGTCGAGCACACCGACGCCGTTGTCTCCGCCCAATGTAAAACCGTCTCTCTAGTTTCGAGGCGGCAAAAGTGATATTTTATTAAAGTCATTTTGCTCGCTTGTATTATTTATATGGATGTAAAGAGCACTTCCGTTTTGAGGTATAAAGTGAAAAGAACATTTTTTACGGGGTTAGTTTGTGTATTGTTAAGCGGTTTAGTGTTTGCTCAGCAGACCAAACCCTGGAACGATTGGTCACGAAAAGATGCTGATAAGATGCTTAACGATTCGGCGTGGGGGCAAACCTTGAAGAAAGGGGAAACCCCGCCTGATATGTCGAATCGTAGTGGTGGAAGTGGAGCTCAGGGTTCTGGTGTCCAAGGTCCCGCGCCGTTGCCTTCAGTGGTTTACTTTCGAGTTCGATTGATAACAGCGAAGCCGATTCGCGAAGGATTCGCAAGTAAACTCCTGCTGTCTCAGCCGAATCCGACGGATGAAGTTAGAAGGGCGTTGCAAACGATCATCGACAACGGTTTTGGTGACTTTATTGTAGTTGCTGTGAATGTTGATGGTCAGAATCCCCAGACCGCGGGCATGGCGTTTCAGGAATTAATGAGATTAAAGGCGGCTACCTTGGCTGACAAGGTATATTTGGAACGAAAGGACGGCAAACGTCTGCCTTTGATCGACTACAAACCGCCGATCGCAGACAATATGGGCGGAAAGTTCGTTTTTGCTCGCTCGCTCGACGGTGTTCCCTTCTTGGCGCCTGACACCGATTCTGTGCGCTTTGTACTTGATATGTCAGGCAATCTAAAACTCAACGTAAAGTTCAAGGTCTCCAGCATGATGTATGGAGATAAACTCGAGTATTAGATTCCTGAGAAACTGAATCCGAGCGGTTTGGGCGAAAGAGGTGAGAATCGACAGGCAAAGCGATTGGCAAAGAACCCAAGCCGAACGCCGCACCAGATTATCGCACAGCCTAAAGGTCTGAGCTCACCTGCACCTACGCCTTCTGCCACAGCATCACCGTCCCCTTGGTCCAAGGCGGCTTTTGCTTAGTCTCGTGGTTAAGAATTAGACATTCGTTTCAAGTAGAGTCGATAGCGGCCTTCCTCGCTTCGTGTTTGTAATAAGTAAACCGTCTTTGAGGCATAACCGAAAAAAGTTATCCTTTTTTGTTTGCGCGTAAGACGATATACTTTGCTTGAAACATCGTTTGCCAATGAATGCTGCCGACAATGGACGATCTGAACTGTCACTTGTCTCGCTGGGTGCGGGGGACTTGATCGACCGGGCGGTGCGGTTTTATCGCAAGTTTTTTTGGACATTTGTGTTGATCGCGGCCCCGCCGGTTGTTGTTGGCACCGTTATTTCGGTTGGCTGGACCGTTGTTGGGCGCCAGATATTTGTTCTTGAGGCGAATCAGTTTTCGGCGGAGAACACTTTTTATTATATTTTTCTTTGGCTTGGCAGTGTTTTGATTTGGTTGGTTGAGACGATCGCGACGCTGGTTGTGATGGGCGGTGCTTCGCGCAATTTTGTGCGGCATTTGCTGTTTGGAGAGGCGATAACTTTCTCCGAAACTTATCACAACACGTGGCGGCGGCTTGGCGGACTGATAGTCGCATCGACGATAGTCGCGGTGCTTGTCGGCTCAATCGGCTCGGTGATCTTGTATTTTGGAATGATCGTCGCTGGTGTTTTGATTATGTTGATCGCGTTGGTTTTTAGCGCAATTCCAATCGTCGCAGTTATTTTGTCGATAGTGGTTGGTATCGCAACGGCGTTCGGCTCGTTGTGGCTTTTCTTTCTCGCCGCTTCGAGAGTGGCGTATGTCCCGCAGGTTATGCTCGTTGAAGGACAGAGTGTGTTCTCGGCGATCGGTCGCAGCGCTTCGCTGGCAAGCGGCAGTGTTAAGCGGCTCGCCGCACTTTTTATATTCACAACTGTCGCGGCTTACTCCGCACTTGCATTGCTCTACGTGCCGATTGCGTGGTACGCATCTGCGAACGACATTCCGTTAATGAGTTTCGACGCCGACCTTATCCCGGCTTGGTATGAGATCGCAAATAATCTAATCGGGCAGATCAGTTTTATACTTTTGTCGCCGGTGTGGATGATCGGGCTGTGTCTGTTGTATGTAGATGAACGGGTGCGTGCCGAGGGCTATGACATCGAGCTGATGGCCGCCGCACGGCTCGGCGATATTCCAAACGTGCCTGACACATACATAAATCCGCTTCATCCGGCGCTGGCAAACGCAGCAATGGTCGCCGGCGCGCCGCCGCAAACGCAAAGCCGTTCGAGCATGACGACGCTTGGTCTCAAATAGGATGAATCTCGCACTTAATAAAATTTTGCTTTATGCGTTATGTGTTCTGTGCCTCATCGCCGCGAATTCAGCAGCCGCGACTCCGTTCAATTACAAACTGCGCATCGACGGCGTCATTCCACATATTGGCGAGCTTAAAGATAATATCGACAGCGATGATGCAGAGTATGAACGCCAGACAATCGAATCAATATTGAAAGCGATCCCGCAAACCGAGAAGATCGAGTGGCAAGGCGGCAGCATCGAAACTGAAAATCAATGGCTAAAGACAGGTCTTGACGAATTCGCAGCCGAAACCGACATTGAAAAACGCGAAGCGATACTTAACTCAATCAGCGCGCGGCTCACGGCTATTTCTGAATCCGTCGGCGAACTCGATAAAGCAATAAAAGCCGAATCTACAAAAGATGCCGACAAACAAAAGCTCGCCGAAATCTTAGCCCGCGAGGAGTATCAAAAGCCCGAGGCGAAAGACGAAAGTCTCTTTCAAAAATGGTGGCGGGAGTTTTGGGAATGGCTGCAAAAACAAATTCCGCAACCAAACCTTTCGCCGAGCGAGGGGCCAAATCTCGCTCCGCTAAAACTCGTCCTTCAAGTCGTGGTCTTCGCCGCGGTGATTGGGCTTGTCGGATTTTTACTGTGGCGGTTTGTGCCGTATTTTTCAAATCGCTTTGGCGGCAAAACCAAAAAAGAAAAGGGTGATCGAGTAATACTTGGCGAGACGATCGGCGAGGATGAATCTGGGTCGGACTTGTTCGACGAGGCCGAACGACTCGCTCGGCAGGGCGACCTTCGCAGCGCCATTCGCAAAGGTTACATCGCCGTGCTTTGTGAGCTTGGCGACCGAAAGATCGTTCGGCTCGCGCGTCATAAGACGAATCGCGATTATCTTCGCGACGTCAGAAAACGCGAGCGAATCTACGACGGAATGACCGGATTGACAAGTAATTTTGAGCGAAACTGGTACGGGCTTCGAGAAGCCGAGCCGTCAGACTGGGAAGATTTTCGCTCGCGTTATCACGCCACAGTCGCGGAGGCGAAAGGTCGAGTCGGATGAAACAAAAGCTGTTCATATGTTTCTTTTTAATACTGCTCGTCGTCGTGCTCGTCGGCCTAAACGCTGCGACGTATGTGCAGCGAGAGAAAACGCCCGATAGCGAGATGCAGCCAAATCGCTCGACATTCAATTCCGGCGCGACCGGCACGCAGGCTTTTTATACTTTGCTCGCGGAAAGCGGGCGAAAAGTTACGCGGTGGCAAGAACCGCCTTCAGCTTTGCTGACATCTAAATCACCACCCGCAGTTTTTGTCGTTGTCGGTAGCGTTCGCCGCGAGTTTACCGGACAAGCAACGGAGAGTTTGCTTCGCTGGACATCGAACGGCGGTCGCCTCGTCATCATCGACCGCGAGCCGCCGAACGAACTGGTAAAGACAACATCAAATTGGAAACTCGATCTGATAATGAACCCGGACGTCGATCTTTTTACTATTGATCCGTCGGACCAGAAACAGATGATCGGCGAGACTGTCGCCATAAAACCCGTCCAGCCAACAATTTACACACAGGGCGTCAACGCCGTGCAGCCATCGAAGTTTGCAGCGAGCGTTAGTTTTTCTAAGTCAGAGACTCCGGCCGGCGCTGATTCCGATTTGGGAGCGGGTAATGGAATCGTAACTCAGAAGGATGACGATCCGCCGCCGCGCCTCGCAACGTACGACGTCCCGCCGCCGAGCGAACTTGCACCTATTGTTCACTTTGGAAGCAGTGCTCAAAACCTCGTCGTCGAAACTACGTACGGCAACGGCAAAATAATTTTCTTAAGTGATCCTTATATAGTTTCAAACAACGGCATCGGGCTCGTCGACAATGCCCAACTTGGATTAAATCTCGTTGCCGCCGGCTCGTCAGTCGTCGCATTTGACGAATATCATCAAGGTTACGGTAATGACAGCAACCGTTTGCTGCAATTTTTTGCAGGCACGCCCGTCGTCGCGATATTTCTGCAAACTGCATTGCTGATCGGACTTGTCCTATATTCGCAGAGCCGACGTTTTGCGCGCGCCGTTCCTGAGCCTGAGGTCGACCGTCTCTCTAAACTCGAGTACGTCGGGGCCATGGCCGAGCTGCAAAGCCGCGCCCGCGCGTTCGACCTCGCAATCGAGAATATTTACGCCGAATTTCGCCGCCGTGCGGCACGTCTATTCGGTCTCGACATAAAAGACGCAACGTGCGATAAACTCGCGCCGCGAATATCCGAACGAACGGGCCTCGACAACCGAGCGGTTTACGACACGCTTTATAAATGTGAGGACATCATTCGCGGTGAGCCGACAAATAAACGCGAAGTTGTGCGGCTGACCGACGAACTGCGCGCAATCGAACAAAAGCTCGGCATCGCTCGCGGCACGAGGCGAGGCGAAAGATGAGCGTCTATGCGTTGATAGTTTTGATCGCCGTGTTTTTTTTGACGAGCGTCATCGGCGTTGTCACCGGCAGCAATTCGCTGATCGCTGTGCCGGTAATGTTTCAACTGGGCATCGAACCCCGTGTTGCGGTCGCGACTAATATGTTCGGCCTTGTTTTTATGGCCGTCGGCGGGACGATCCCATTTGTTCGTCAGCAAAAGATCGATTACGCGCGGACATGGCCGCTCGTCGCGCTTACCATTGTCAGCTCGGCCATCGGTGCTCTAATCGTCGGGATGATCAGTGACGCTGGGCTTAAGCTGATCGTCTCCATCGCGATGATCGCCGTCGCGATTTTTTCGCTCCTCAGACGCAATGCAGGCCTCGAACCGGCCTCGCAGCACGCATGGACATTGCCGCTAACTTACGTGCTCGTCTTTCTACTCGGCATTTACGGCGGGCTTTTTAGCGGCGGCTACGTGACGATACTGACTGCGGTTTGCATCGGCATCTACGGAATGCGTTACAGCGAAGCAGTCGCATCGACAAAGCTCATCAACGTCTTCTCGTCTGCGATTGCGACCGCCGTTTTTATGTGGCAAGGTTTAGTGGATTACAAACTCGGTTTGATAATCGGAGTTACGATGTTCGTCGGAGCTTATGTCGGCGCACACTACGCGACAAAGCTGAACGACATCTGGCTGCGCCGAGTGTTTTTGACGACCGTTTTGCTTTTAGCGATCAAAACAATTTACGATTTTATTTAAGATGCTAACTTACACACCTGCAACAGTTGCACATATTTTGAACGAGCTTCGCAAGACGATCGTCGGTCAGGATGAGGTCATCGAACAGATACTCGTCGCCGTTCTCGCCGAGGGACACGCGTTGGTCGAAGGCGTGCCGGGCACGGCGAAAACTTTGACGGTAAAAACGCTCGCGCACATCTTGGGCGCGC
>JANOGL010000111.1:0-6199 GCA_031405985.1 Acidobacteriota bacterium
GGTAACGCTGACCGGACAAAATGGATTTGTGCGGACGGCTCAGACCAACTCGTTCGGCTACTACCGGCTTATCGATATTCCTGTCGGACAAACTTACGTCATGGACGCGCGTGCAAAGAGCTACAGCTTTACGCCGCGGACATTAAATATAAACGACGAGCTGACCGACATTGATCTGGTCGCGTCGCCGTAATTTGATTGTTCGATTGGTTACTCTTGAGGCCTCGCTTTGATCGGCGAGGCCTTTTTTTAGGGCCGACGAAGCCCGTTTATGAGGTAGGTGATGCGATGGCCTTCTCGACCGACTCGTCCAGCTCTTTTTTTTGCGTCGGGCCAAAGCCGATGATCTTCGTGATCATCGCGCCGTTGCGGTCAAAGACGGCGGTTTGCGGTATGTCGCTGCGCGTGGCAAAAATAAACGAGCTGAGCTCACTTTCGGGAAAAGCGATAGCATAATCGATCTTCGTGGTCTTTGTGAATTGCGGTATCTTTACGCGGTCCTCGTCACCGCCGACGTTGAGCCCGACGATAATCAGATTGTCGCCGCCGTATTTCGCGACCAGCGAATTCAGGTGCGGGATCTCCTCGCGGCACGGAATGCAATATGTGGCCCAAAAGTCGAGAATAACCGCCTTGCCCTTAAGATCGCCGAGCTTCTGCACGCGCTGATCCTCAAGCGTCCAGCTCATATCGGCTAACGGCTTCGACGGCGGCATCGGTACGTTCGTCGTCGGACGATCATTGATCGAGATCGGCTGATTCGACACCGATACCGGCGCCGCCGCCGGACGACACGCGAAAACAAGTAAAAATTGAAAAGTAAAAAGGCAAAAAAGAGCGTAACGCATTACCGTAATATTACCACGCCGATTAGTTAGAACCACCTGCCCTAGAGGCCGTGTCAAAACTGAGGCCTCTTCGGGCTTGCCCGTCTATTTGCGGAAAAGTTTACTTTTCCAGCTGTCAGCTCGGTGAGGTTTTGCGGCTTGCCGCCGCCGTTAGTTGCATCAAGGAAACCTCACGTTGTGAACGGTTTGCTTTCGGCGGCGGCAGAGCCGCAATGTTCGATGCTACTACGCTCGGAGAAGCAAGCATCTCCGCAAATAGAGCGGCAAGCCGCTGTTGTTTTAGGTTTTGACACGGCCCCAATAGCGGGTGGTTTAACCTAAAAAATCATACGATATAAGAAGTGGTTTATTCGAAAAAAATAGTTACGAGACTTACAAATCTCACGCACTGCCGCGAGCTACTGGACACAACTGCGGAAGGCATCGGCGTAAATCTAGCGTGCGGCTCGACGGTGCGATTTTTTTTGCGGATAGAAGAAGGTGGTCAAATCGCCGACGCATCTTTTCGCTCAAACGGCTGTGGCAATTCGCGCGTCGCTGCTGACGTTTTGGCGCAATGGGTGATAAACAGACGGCTTGTTGAGCTTCATGGACTCGACGACAGAGCGCTTCGAGAAATAATTGAAAACGAGATCGGCGAAATACGTGACGCAAACATTGCCTGCATTACGGCCGCGATCTCTGCGCTCAAAGATGCGTTTGCAAATTTTCGCTCGCGGCGATGCCAGGAGTTTCGCGGCGAAAAAGCGCTGATCTGCACGTGCTTTGGCGTTACAGAAGAGAGAATCGAAGACCTAATCGCAAAATCGCAAGCGACCTCCGTTGAACAAGTCACCGACCTTTCGGGCGCCGGTGGCGGCTGCGGTTCGTGCCGCATGCTGATTCAGGAACTGCTCGACATACAGACGGTTGTGTTATAATTTCCGACAACTTAACTTTTCTTTTATTTAATGGCCGACCCTGCTAGTTTATCCTTTCTACTATTTTTTGCTGACGTAACAGAGACTATTGCGACCCCATCCATTGGACGGTCGGCGTTTAATATCTTTCTGGTGATTTTCCTCGTTTTGGCGAATGGCTTTTTTGTCGCGAGCGAATTTGCTCTCGTCGCCGTGCGCAAATCGCGAATCGCGTCACAGGCGGCCGAAGGAAATAAAGCCGCCGTCCGACTATTGGGCATGCTCAACAATCTCAACGCATATATATCCGCAACGCAGCTTGGCATCACGCTTTCGTCGCTTGGGTTGGGTTGGATCGGCGAACCGGCCGTTGCGGCGCTTTTGAAACCTGCGCTCATCTGGCTAGGACAATTTACAGGTCTGACTTTGCTCGAATCGGGAACTCTTTTGCACACGATCTCATTCACGATCGCCTTTTCGTTCATAACGTTTTTGCACATCGTGTTTGGCGAACTCGCGCCAAAGACGGCTGCATTAGAGCTGGCCGAGCGCGTATCTTACCTCATTGCGTTTCCGCTGCTGCTATTCTACAAGGCGTTTTCGTATCCGATCAGAATGTTAGATTGGGCTGGCACAAAGACCGTTAGGCTTTTCGGGCTGCGACCGACAGGGGACCATGGTTCGAGTTATACAGAAGATGAGATCCGACAGCTAATACGCATCTCTGAAGAAAGCGGCCACGTCAATAAAGAAGAGAGCACGCTGATAAACAAGGTGTTTGAGTTTTCTGAGACGACGGTAAAAGAAGCGATGATACCGCGCACCGAGATAATAGCGATTCCCGAGACTTGCACGCTCGCAGATATTTCAAACTCCTTTCGCGACAGCGGTTTTTCGCGGCTGCCGGTGTATCGCAACTCGCTCGACGAGATGATCGGGTTTATTCACAGCAAGGATTTTGTCGGTCACGGCCAGAACGACGCCTCGTTCAAACTCGACGATCTAATTCGCAAACCGAACTACGTCGTCGACACCGCGCGTCTCGAGGACGTGCTGCGTCAGATGCAGAAAGAGAAGTTTCACTTCGGCTTTGTCGTCGACGAACACGGCGGCGTCGAGGGCATCATCACGCTCGAAGATCTGCTCGAAGAGATCGTCGGCGACATCTCAGACGAACACGACGTAGAAGTAAATGAACAAATTGACGAACAGCCGGACGGCAGCTACGTCCTCGATGGCGGCCTCGCCGTCCGCGACCTTAACCGTCGTCTTGACATGAACTTACCGGTCTCAGAGGGCTACACGACCATCGCCGGTTTCCTGATGTCCGAGGCCGGACAGGTTCTCACCGAAGGCCAAACTGTGCCCTTCAATGGTCATATATTTAAGGTCGAAAAAGTCGATAAGCGGCGGATAAAGCAGGTGCGAATGGAACCGGCCGCTGAAGAAGAAAGTTAAAATTTTATTTACTGACGTCGTGGTGTCTGCACGACTGCTCTCTCGATCGAAGAATAAATCTGCAGATAAATTTTTGTTTCGCGTGGTATCAACGAACTCCAGTTGTCGCCGCCGCGGTTGATGTAGCCGGACAATTTTGCAGGATTCGAATTGTACCCTGCGGCCATCAATTGCTCTTGCGTCGCAATGCCGTTTTGAATTGCTGAGTAAACCGTCGAGCTGGCGATGAGATCGTTCCAGGTCATCTGCATGTAGAGCAACATAGCTTGCGAAGCGTTGACGTGGTTGCGCATTCCCTCAACAAAGTCGGGCATCAGCAATGCGTTTGGAAATCGGGCGCGAACCATGCGATACGTCGACGGTATCATCTGAACCATGCCGCCGGCACCGGCCGAGCTGACCGAATAGCGATAGGTCTGGCCTTCGTTCAATGCAAACAGCGTGTAGATGTCGTTGTAAATATTCGGATGA
The DNA here is from genome assembly GCA_031405985.1 of Acidobacteriota bacterium. Lineage (GTDB taxonomy): Bacteria > Acidobacteriota > Blastocatellia > Pyrinomonadales > Pyrinomonadaceae > OLB17. The sequence continues at coordinate 3,677 of JANOGL010000111.1, forward strand.
AACTCGGTGCGAAAACGAAAATGATCGACGTGCTCGACCGCGGCAAGTCGCTCGGCAATATCGGCGACCTTCGGTTGAATAAAGTAGCCTTTTGCACGTAACTGTTCGCGCGCGATGTCAACGACATTACGCACATAAAACCGTCCCGCACTCACAACCTCAGGCGTCACGAGTCCCGGATGCGTCGAGATGTAATACGCCGTCTCAATAAAGCGGCCGCCGCGCTCGACCGGATATTGAACTATTAGCGGAAGATGCGCCTGTCCGGTTTCGTCGGTTAAGACGACCGGTGTGTTCACGCCATTTGCACGGATCGTTCGCGTGGTCATCGAGCGTCCGTTTGACGAGATCGTCAACGTCGAAACGCCCGCGGTCAAAAAAGTCTCTTTGTCCAAAACCACAAATTCGACATTTCTTGTCCGCCAATCGTAATAGGCGATTCGCACAAGGCTCGTCATCGCCAGCGGTTCGCTCATCGCCGTCGTCAGTGGACGGGTCAGCATCATTCGCGTTGCCTCGGCGATCTTGTTCTTCATCTGCGTGAAGCTGAGGCCTTTGTAATTCAAGTTACTCGCTTGCGACGGTGGCGTATTTGTCGGCGAAGTCGACGACGCCGAGGGAACGACGATTGTGTTCGATGGTGCCGGAACAGGAGTTCTCGCGGGCTGAATCGACGGCATCGTGTTCGTCACGATCACGCGAACCGGCGTCGACCTTGGCTCAGGCTGTGATAAATCGCCCTGTGCTGAAACTGAAAAAACGCACGCAGATAATACAAGAAGTCCGTTGATAAAGCTCTGTTTCATAATTTTGGGCGGAGAGGTTTGCACTAAACTGGGCTGCCGTGGCGGCCACCGTGCTATAAGATTCTCTCAAACGAGCTGTCGTTGTCAAACATTTTCTAAAAAACTTATCGCATATACAACCAATGCTTATGGATATATGGGTTTGTTTTAGCCTCAGCCATAGAGTATAACTATTGTTTTCCTAACAGTTAGGTCGATTATGAAGAGACTTTTTGGGACCGATGGCATCCGCGCGAAAGCAGGCGAATTCCCTCTAGACGAAAAAACGGTGAATGTGATCGGAGCGTCGCTCGCGCGGTTTTTTAGAGAAAAACTCGGCCGAGAGCCGCGTTTCGTCAGCGGCCGTGACACCCCGCGAGTCGGGGTCGTGGATCGAAGCCGCGTTTCACTCTGGCGCGGTCAGTGAAGAAGCCGCGTGCGAATCCGCCGGCATCATCACGACTCCGGGCGTCGCGTATGTCACAAACGCCTTTGACTTCGACGCCGGCATCGTCGTCAGCGCATCTCATAACCCTTATGAGGACAACGGTGTAAAGATTTTTTTACCAAGCGGGAAAAAGGTCGGCGGGGATGTGGAGCGAGCTATAGAAAAAGACATCCGTGACGACACCTTAGTAGGGTCGAATGTTATTGAATTACGTTCAAATCGTGCCGCCGAATTTAGAGATTCGTATCTAGAACACCTTCGGCAGCATGCCGATAGTCTTACATTAGCTGGAAAGAGTATCGTCATCGATTGTGCAAACGGTGCCTCATCGAATCTTGCTCCTGAATTGTTTTCGAGTCTTGGCGCGAATGTTATAGCAATTAATAATTCGCCAGACGGCCGTAACATCAACGAAAATTGCGGATCGCTGCATCTGGAAAATCTGCAAGCAAAGGTAATAAAGGAATCTGCCGATCTGGGCGTGGCCCTTGACGGCGACGCCGATCGAGCTTTGTTTGTTGACGAAAAAGGCGAGATAGTCGATGGTGACGCGACTCTCTGGGTAATGGCTCAATATTCTAAAGATCAAGATAAGCTCACAAATTCGACTGTTGTCGCGACTGTGATGAGTAATATCGGCCTCGAACTTGCCCTTAAAACTAAAGGCATCAACCTTTTAAGAACCGACGTCGGCGACAAGTACGTCCTCGAAAAACTCATTGAAACCGGCTCGGCGATTGGCGGCGAACAGTCCGGCCACATTATTTTTCCCGGGATCAGTCTCGTCGGTGATGGCATGATGACCGCGCTCTTGTTGCTGAAAGCGGTGACCAAAAAAGATGCGTCACTTTCAGAAGCCGTCGAGGGATTCGTGCGCTATCCTCAGATCCTGGTAAATGTGAAAGTTAAAGAAAAGCGGCCATTTGATGACGTTCCGGAAATTGTCGAAGCCTCACAAAGATGCGAGGACGAACTTCACGGCGAGGGTCGCTTGCTCCTCCGCTATTCAGGCACCGAAAATCTCGCCCGAGTTATGATCGAGGGCAAAGAACAAGATCAGATCGTAACTCAAGCCAATCGTCTTGCCGCTGTTATCCAATCGACGCTCGGTCAATGACAAAACGAATTGTAAAAATAGACTTTGGACGACAGGCATCGAGCTACAAGATCTCGATCGGTGGTCGTCTCGAACACGTCGGCAGATGGGCGCAGACTTGCTTGAACCGCGGCGGCGGTAGAGTCGTCGTCGTCTCTAACCATACCGTTTCCAAACTTTACGGCGAAGTTTGC
>JANOGL010000151.1:0-6210 GCA_031405985.1 Acidobacteriota bacterium
AATTCGCTCGATCGCGTATCGTCTCGAACTGGAAGGCGTCTCGAAAGGCGATCGCGTCGCGCTGATAGGCGAAAATCATCCGAATTGGGCCATCGCCTATCTCGGAACTTTATTGCGCGTCGCCGTCATCGACCCGCTCGATCCGCACGGCGAGATCGAGACGATCACAAACTTTCTCGAAAACTCCGAGGCCAAAGTCGCGTTCCTCTCGCCCGATCAGACCGAACGATTTCAGCAGATCGAAGAAAAGCTCGGGCGACATATTCCCGCCGTAATTTGGTCGACAACAAGCTCCCCGCCTTACGAAGGAGGGGTGGAAGCCGCTTCGGCCGACGGGGTGGTTCTTTCGTCAATCGGTGATGCAGACAAAGTGGATTCTCAAGCTAAGAACCACCCCGTCCCGATAAAAAACATCGGGACACCCCTCCTTCGTAAGGAGGGGAGCTTGAGGCATAACTTCGCAGACTGGGCCACGACCGAATTCCCTCTTGAGTTTGTGAGCCGCACACCGCCGGCACGCGGCGAAGACATGGCCGTTCTGATGTACACGAGCGGCACGACGGGCACACCAAAAGGCGTTCCGCTCACGCACGGCAACATCGTCGCCGAGCTCGAAGGCGTCAATCTCGTCCTCAAACTTTCCGACAAAGAAAAAATCCTCAGCCTGCTGCCGCTCTTTCACGCGTATTTGCAGATCGTAAATATGTGGATCGCGACGACCTACGGCTGCGAGGTCGGTTACTTAAAAGAGCTAACGCCCGACGAACTGAGCAAGGCGATGAAGGAATTCAAACCGACGATCCTCACGACGGTGCCGCGTCTCTGGTATCTGTTTCACAAAAAGATCTTCGACGCCGTCGCGGCAAAACCAAAGTCAGTTCAACGCGTATTTCGAGCAATGCTCGCCGTCAACGGCAAACTCCGCGACACGCTGGGCGTCAATATCGGGCGTAAATTATTCAGCGCAGTGCACGAATCGTTCGGCGGTAAACTGCGTGTCGCAATCTCGGCCGGTTCGCGCTTTGACGAGGACGTAGCAGTCGATTTTCACAAACTCGGATTTACGATCTTACAAGGCTACGGCCTGACCGAGACGAGCGGAGCCGCGACCGCGACTTACGAAGACGACAACCGCGTCGGCTCGGTCGGCAAGCCCATGCACGGCGCCGAGATTGCGATCGACAATCCCGACAAAGTCGGGATCGGCGAGGTGCTCATCAAAGGCCCGATGGTCTTTAAAGGCTATTACCAAAATGACGCCGCGAATGCAGAGGCTTTCACTGACGACGGTTGGTTTCGTAGCGGCGACTTGGGTCGCATCGACAAAAACGGCCATCTCTACATCGTCGGCCGCGGCAAAGACGTGATCGTGCTGCCGTCGGGCAAGAACGTTCATCCCGAAGACCTCGAAGTTCACTATCTAAAATGTCCGCTCGTCGCCGAGCTTGCGATCATCGGCGTCCAGGACGAATTGGAATCGCGAGCCGGCGCCGAAAAGCTCGCAGCCGTCGTCGTGCCGGATTTTGACTATCTCAAGCAGGCGAAGATCGCCAATTCAAAAGAAGCGATCCGCCACGAACTCGACAGTTTGGGGCGCTCGCTGCCCGAATACCAACGCGTTCGCGATTACATGATCCGCTCCGAGCCGCTGCCGCGCACCGCAACGCGAAAGATCAAACGCTTTCAACTCAAAAAAGAAATTGAGACCGGCGAGATTGCAGCCGAGGCAAAAGAAGCAAAGGCGTGGGAATTCACGCCGGCCGACAGCGCACTTATCGAAACCAACACAGCACGCGCCGTCGTCGCGGCAGTTCAGATGCAGAAGCCCGCACGAAGTAAGGGCGCTCCCGACGCAGATGTTATTCACCCTTCTATGAATCTCGAACTCGATCTCGGCCTTGACAGTTTGGCGCGTGCCGAGACTTTCGCGGCGCTCGAACAGGCGTTCTCGACCGAGTTCGACGGCGAAGAGGCGGCTACCGCGCTAACCGTCGCCAACGTCATCGAGCTCGTCAACAAACACGGCGGCGAGAGTGCCGACGCAGTCTCGGTCGATCTCAACTGGGGAAAGATCGTGCGCGAAGCCGACGACGACTTCCCCGAAATCCGCGGCGTGCTAAAAGATCGTCCGCTTTTCGCGGCCTTCGCATTCGTGTTCTATAAATTCTTCAATCTCTTCTGCCGCGTGTTTATGCTGCTCGAGGTGAAAGGTCTGGAGAATCTAAAAAGCTCCCCTCCTTACGAAGGAGGGGTGGACGCCGCTTCGGCGGACGGGGTGGTTCTTTCGTCAATCGGTGATTCAGACAAAATGGATTCTCAAGCAAAGAACCACCCCGTCCCGATAAAAAGCATCGGGACACCCCTCCTTCGTAAGGAGGGGAGCTTTGTAAAGTCATTCATCATTTGCCCCAACCACCAGAGTTTCCTCGATCCGTTCGTCGTCTGCTCGAATTATCCGTTTAACGTCTTCAAAGACATCTTTCACGTCGGCGCGAGTGAATTTTTCGAAGGGCGAATATTGCGGTTTCTCGCCACGCTGCTCAACGTCGTGCCGATCAACCCTGACACCGAGCTTATGCGTGCAATGAAAGCCGGCGCCATCGGCCTCAAGCATGGCAAAATCTTGAACATCTATCCCGAAGGCGAGCGCGCCTTCGACGGCGAGCTGCACGCATTCAAGAAAGGCGCCGCGATTCTCGCTACCGAACTCGATCTGCCCATCGTTCCCGTCGCCATCGACGGCCTCTACAGAGTCTGGGCGCGCAAATCGTGGAAGATTCGTCCGGCAAAAGTAAAGATCACCATTGGCAAACCGTTCTACGCGAAAGAAGTTGTCATTAGTCAGTTGCCAGTAGCCAGTGCAGCCGCCTCAGGCGGAAACGCAAGTGTGAACGAGCGTGCTCTTATCAACGAACAACCATCGACGAACAACGAACAAACATATGCGTTGGTCACCGAACACCTCAAGCAGACAATCGCCTCGATGATCGACGAGATGCGTAAATAACGCGAATAGCGCAACTTTTCGTGAAAGGATATTGCGTGTATATTATTGGAAAGATTTGTCGGTGACCATTCGGCCGATTACAAGAATGATAGGAGAAAATAAATGTTACCTCGAAAAATTGCAGGACTGACACTCGCGGCCGTAATTGTCGCGATCAGTTTTACGAACGCTCAAGCGCAAACGGCGGCGCAGATATTTGATAGCGGAATGGAGAACTTCAAAGCCAAACGTTACGACGCAGCGATCGCGGAATTTCGTAAATACATCGCGACGGCGGGCGAAGATTCCGGCGCGTACTTTAACATCGGACTCGCGTACTATCTTTCGAGCCGCTATAACGATGCGATCCCCGCGTTTCAGAGTTCTGCGGGGCTCAAGCCCGACAACGCAGAGACTCACCGTTATATGGCGGCTTCCCATTACGAGCTAAAGAATTATGACTCGGCCGCTACGTCCTATCAAAACTGCACAAAGTACGATCCGAAGAATGAGGACTGCTGGGTGTATCTCGGAAATTCGCTCGACTATCAAGCAAAATACAACGAGGCGATCGCAGCTTACATGAAAGCTGTTGAAGTAAATCCTAAAAATCACTTGGCCTTCGCCGAGATCGGCGTCGCTCACCATAGACAAAAGAATTATCCGGCCGCAATCGAAGCGCTAAACAAAAGCGTTGCCATCAAATCTGATTACGCTTTTACACATCGTTCATTGGGTAACGTATATTACGCGCAAGCCAATTACACTCAGGCAATTGCCTCGTATAAACGCGCGGCAACGCTCGCACCAGAGGACGAGGTAAACTTTAAGCTGCTCGGCGATGGTTACTATCAGACCAAACAGTGGGCACTGTCGGAGCAAAATTATCTAAAGGCAATTGAACTCGATCCAAAATACGCAAATGCCATTTTCTGGCTCGGCAGTGCTTACGTCGTGCAAAAGAAATTTGCTCTGGCGAAAACTCAATACAACGAGCTTTTGCCAATCGATAAAACACTTGCCGCAGATCTTTGGACTAAATACATAGCCGCCGGCGGCAAATAGGGGAAACGTAAAATGCCAAGCACAGCAATTTGGTTCGGAAGACTTTTGATCCTGCTCGGTGTGATCGGTTACGGTTACGGTCTCATGTCAGGCAGTGCGAGTATAACGGCGATGATACCTGCGGCGTTCGGGTTAATTTTAATGATACTCGGGCATCTCGCATCTGCACGCGAAAACTTGCGCAAGCATTTAATGCACGCGGCTGTTATTGTCGCTTTGATCGGATTTTTGGCATCGGCGGGACGAATTGTTTCTAAGCTGAGTGAGTTTACTGTTTCGGCCGCGTCTCTCTCGCAGGTCGCGATGGCCGTGATCTGTCTGATCTTTGTGATTCTCGCCGTTCGCTCGTTTATTGCCGCACGAACCATCGCGGAGTAGCGTTTAAATACTCGCCTTCAGGCCAATTTGGATCTCAAGGCCGCCATTCGCGTTCATTGCAGTGATCGTTCCTTTGTGCGCTTTCACGGCGCGTTCGGCGATTGCGAGGCCGAGGCCGATGCCGCCGGTTTTGCGTGTTCGATCTTCGCCGATCCGGTAAAATGGACGAAAGATGTGCGCCAGTTCCTCTTCAGGCACGCCGCCGCCGTGATCCGATATTGTCACCGTCGCATGTCCATTATTTGCAATAAGTCGCACATCGACCGCCGTGCCGTCATTTGTGTAGCGCACAGCATTGCGCAAAACGTTCTCTATCGCACTTCGCAACAGATTTTCGCTGCCTAACACAACGCACTCGTCGGTAACGACAAGCTCGACACTCTTTCCTTTTGCCTTCGCCTCAAAATCTGCGTCCGCCGCAACATCACGCACAAGCTCAGTAAGATCGACACGAACAGGCTCGATCTCGTCGCTTCCGCTCTCAAGTTTTGCGAGCGTAAGCAGACGGCCGATCATCTCGTTGAGCCGCTCGGATTCGGTTTCGATACGTTCGAGAATCGGCGCCGTTTCAGCGTTAGATTTTTGTTTTGCGATTTCAAGTGCAACATTGAGCCGTGCCAGCGGTGAGCGCAGTTCGTGAGAAATATCACGGTTTAATCGCTGCTGCGATGTGATCAGTGATTCGATACGCGCAGCCATCTCGTCAAAGTCGTGCGCAAGATCGGCGAGCTCGTCGCGTCGACGTCCCATTCTTCCAAAAACACGAGTGTCGAGGTTGCCCTCCGCCAGTTTTCGGGTGGCCTCGCGGAGCTTTCTAATCGGCGAGGTCAGATAGAGAGCCAGCAGAACACAGGCAATAACCGAAGTGCCGAGCAGTCCTGCAAGACGCAGATAACCTGTCGTAGAGCCAAAGAACAACGCAGGCGGAACTTGGCGGTCCCACCGGATCACGAGGACAAGACGGCGTCCATCCGGAAAATCAACGGGTGCAGCTCCGAGCGAATGTTCCTCGTCGGCCTGCAACTCGATAACGCCAGAACTCAATGCTCTGCCGACTAGATCGGCTGAGTGCGAGATCCGTTCGCCGTCACCGTGCCAAACGGTACCGTTTGCCTCGACAAGCCCGACTGTGCGCGACGGCTCGACCTCGCTGAGGCGGGTCAGAAAGGCACGGACGCCCGCTTCACCCTCGGCCATGGCTATCTGTGTCGCGGTGCCGCCGTAGATCGTCATCTGATTTCGTCGGGAGCGTTCCATTCGGCTCGACATAGGGTCGGTCTGGAATGTCCGCGTGACGTAGGTCATCACGCTTATCGTCGCGAAGATGGTAAGCAGGAACCAGAGGAATATCTTTACAAAAAGCTTCATATTATCGTGTATATATAACCGACCGATCGAATCGTTTTTATCCGCTCGCTTCCGTTACCGCGTGGCCCAAGCTTTTTGCGCAGATTGCTCATGTGCATATCGAGGCTACGGTCATACGGCGAGAGCTTTCGCTCTAGTACGCTCTCGCTAAGGTCTTCTTTTTTGACGACTTGGCCTGCGTCTTTTAACATTTCGCGAAGAAGAGCAAACTCGACCGACGTGAGAACGACATCGCTGCCGTCGAGCAAAACCGTTCGTGCTGTCGACGAGAGCTCGATGCCGTCAACACTTAAGTTTCCGTCGTCGGTGGAATCGTTCTCGCTAGAGCTTCTTCGTAATATCGCTCGCAGCCGCGCCGCCAATTCACGCGGATTGAAAGGCTTTGCCAAATAATCGTCTGCGCCGATCTCGAG
>JANOGL010000175.1:0-25962 GCA_031405985.1 Acidobacteriota bacterium
CGTGTCCTACGATCTCGAATACGGCACTGACACGCTCGAAATGCACAAAGACGCAGTCGGTGACGGCCATAAAGTGTTGATCGTGGATGATCTGTTGGCGACAGGCGGCACGGCACGTGCGGTCGTCGATCTCGTCGAAAGCGTCGGCGGCACGGTCGCTGGCTTGCTGTTCGTAGTAGAATTGGACTTTTTGAACGGCCGCAGCAAGTTCGACGGCTATAATGTCAAATCTTTAGTACATTATGATTCTTGAGCAAGTGAAAATGTGAATAAGGGGAAAAAGTGAAAAAGGGGAAAAAGCACTTGTATGATGTACTTCGCACTTTTTCACCCTATCACTTTTCGACTTTTTCCCTTTCTTGGTCCCGTAGCTCAGTTGGATAGAGCGTCCGCCTCCTAAGTGGAAGGTCGCTGGTTCGAAGCCAGCCGGGATCACCAATGAAATCAACAGGTTAGTCTGACTAGTTTCTCTGTTCTATTGCTAAACTTATTCCACAATTCGATAGATCCTCACTTCGTAATTTTGAATCTGGCTATCCCGAAATACTAGTTCTAGTTCCTTAGAAAACTCCTCGGCGAGGCGAAAAGCGTCTGGACGGTTCCGAAGCCTCCGCTCGTTCAAAACGACATAATCGACCTTTTTTCGTCGTGCGTATTCTAGGATCTTGGAAAATTCTTCGTCCGGCAAGAAAGTGTGTTTCGCTCCCGCATAGAAAGCAACGGTTGCGTTCGGTGCCATCACTAAAGAATTCGGTTCCGAGTAACCTTTGAGCCATAAGCCTGCTTGTTTTTCTTCTAAAGGGATGTTTTGTAGCGGCTGCGGCCCAAAATAGGATGAAAATAAAGGCTCTAACGAACCGATCAACAGAAGCAAAATTAAAGTTTGAATTAAGACAGGCTTAATTTTCCACTCGGTTTTCAAATAGCTCTCGCACCTTTTTGAGATTACATCGCCAAATGCGACGACTCCAAACGCTACCCAACCCAGTAAAATTGGGAGAAGAACGTATAAATAGCGCAATTCTATTACAGTTACGGCGTAGCCTATAAACGTACAGGCAACGAATGATAAAAAGTAGGTTTCCTTCGCCGCGCAGCGTATCGTCCGACGCTCCATAAATAAACCGATGGCGGCGATCAAAATAAAGGGAAAGGGTAAGATTGTAAGAGTGTGGTCTCTTACCTGTTTTTTAAGATTGTTGAAGGTTTTTAACAAAAGCTCCGTAATGTCGAATTTGGAATGGGCCGGCTTTAGGGACGTAGGCGCGTCTGATGGAAGGATTTGTGTTTGCTTACTCTCAGTCTCATAAAAATCCCACCATATTCGATCCTGCATTGTTGTTTGCCCATCATCGGTTAATTTCAGCATGCCTCGGTCGGAATCATTGAAGGTAGAGTTGCTAAAAAGTTTTTGACTGATGGTCCAAATCCCAGTTTTTTGATGAATGAAGATCACATAAGGAAGAAAGAAAACCATAAAGCCGGTCAAGAGGATTAAAAAACCTGCTGCGAAAGAGCGCAAATTAGCTTTCGGACAAAGGAATGTTCTGCCCAGCGTCAAGACAGAAAACAACCCGACAAACAAGACTGTTTCGGGCTTGGTTAAATATGCCGCTCCGAAGAGAAGGCCAGTTGCGAAAAAAAATGTAATCTTAACGGTTTTTAATGCAAACCAACCTAAAAGAACCGCTGTTGTAAAAAGTAAAGCGTAGAGCGACTCTGTCATCACCCACTCTGAAGATACGACCAGCGACGGATGAATAACCACTAAAATTGTTCCAATATACGCGGGACGATCCCCGAAACACTCTCGGATTAGAACGTAAGATGGAATTACCAACAGAGATCCCGCGACAACAGAGACAATCCTCCCGGCAAATTCCGCGTCTTGAAAGAAAAGGGTGGAAATCCCGAGAAAAAAGGAATAGAGCGGGGACCAGTATGCACTGATTCCTTCAATCAAATTTCCCGATATTATCTTAAGGCCGTGGGTAACATAATAAATGCCATCCCCATTAATTGTCGTGTCTTGCGGAATCAAAAAAAGCCGCAGTAAGAAAGCAAGTAGAACACAGACTGCGGGAAATGCTGCTTCCTGTGAAATCGGAATAGCATCTTGCAAATTCGTTTCACGATTCCCGCCTTTTCTTTTTGAGCGGTCAGCTTTCATTAATTTCTTCACGTTTCTTAAAACCGAGAATAAGTGGTAATGCGTACCAAAACCAACAAAACACGAACGTAACGCCGCTGTAAAAAAAATAAAGAAACTGCCAAGGAAGTGTCAGCGCAGCAAATAAAACGCCTCTTTTTGAGGCATAAAAACCAAGGATTTTCCGATTCAAAAATACGAGAGTAAGCACAAATGCGACGATCAATAATATCAACGCTGGTTGCCAAAAAACGAAAGGAAAAGCGATAACGGAAAGGGCCACAAACACGGCGCTCAAGCGGTCTGAAGTTTTCAGGTTCATGTCATTGATCAAACCGTGGCTTGTCAAGATCAGCTTTGACCATGGTAAAGCTCGGTAGAAAATGTCTGTCCGTAAATGGGATACGGTCTGCCATTTTTTTAGATGTTTCGCCTGAATATCCTTGTCCAGCAGTATTCGGTGTCCGGCGCGACGAAGACGGGCTCCCAGTTCTATATCTTCGATTGACGGAACCTCAAATTTATTACAATCAAAACCACTCATACTAATAAAAACCTCGCGGCGAATGGCGCCGAGACCTGTCCAAAAGGTCGACGCTTCTCTGCTTGAAGTTTGATGGACGAAATAATGCTGAAGATTCTTATACTGCGATAGGAAGTTCTTTTCCGCTGGTTCGTCGTCGTAAGAACCAAACAAGGCGGATATTTCAGGTTGGGTTTCGAATCTTTCAGCTACCCTAGCCATCGTGTCTGGCTTAACGACCACATCGGCATCGACGAACATCAGTATTTCGCCTACGGCCGTCTGAACTGCTAGATTTCGCGCCGCCGCCGGCCCGGCATTGATTGGTGTCACGATTACACGAGCGCCTTCTTCCCGACCTATGTCGGCGCTGTTATCGGTCGAACAGTCGTCAACAACGATTATTTCGATTGCAGTGAAGGTCGAAGCATATAAAGCATCCAAACACTGGTGAAGAAATTTGCTCCCGTTGTAAACCGGAACTATAACTGAAATTAAAGGTTGATTTGTTTGCACAATTAAGGGCTAAGAAACGGATTTTCGTAGGACAATATCCCAGCCCGGACCGATTAGCTTGAAAAGATGCGAGAAAAAAGGGAGCCTTTTCAGAAAACGATAAATATGAATTTGGAATCGCGTGAAGGCTGAGAATTGATGTAGTACTAAGGAACTCACATCCGGCAACGCAAATTCACTCGACGAAAAATCGACGCGGGCCAACCGCTTAAACTCACTGTAAGAAAGCATCTTGGTCTTGTAGACGACCTTGTTCCGCCAAAATACGTAGTTCGGCTGTAACTTACGAGGCAAAAAGCCCACTCCCCACAAGTACGAATATGGGTCTCGAGCCAACGAATAACGGTTGACAGAGTTGAGATAAAAGGCACCGCCGCCGTCGAGCACGCGTGCCGATTCAGACAAAACCTTTTCCTGATCTTTTACAAATTCCAAGGTAGAGGTTGTAGCCACAAGATCAAAATAATTATCTGGAAAAGGCAGATATTCCGCGCAGCAGCATACTAATGGTGCAGGGGGCAAGCCCTTGTCCATAAAACGACGACGGCTCACATGTAGCCAGCGCATTGCAATATCAATGCCGACAACCTGCTCAAACCGTCCGGCGGCAATTGTCAAGAAATTGCCCGTGCCGCTTCCGATCTCCAAAACCTTCTTCGCCGAGATTTTCTTTTTAAACGTGCCGTCGTCGAATAGTTCCAACGTTCGTTTGGCTCTTTCTTCGCCCAGCATTGCGCTGCGGATAAACTTCGGCCGCAAATTTTCAGGCGTGATGTCGCTGAAAGTCCAATAATATTCGAGCAGTTTCTCCAGATCGCCCTTTTCCAAACCAGCGAGAACGATTTCGGTTCGATCATAATCTTCCTGAAAATCGAGGTACTGGTCCGGAAAAACGCGAAAATCCGGTATACCGGCGTGAAGCAGGTAATTCTTTTTACAGACCTCACACGCGTATCCGGCAGCCGATATGCTCAAACTGCTGCGGCATAGCGGACAGACGAACCGGACATCCCGCAACACAGGTAAGAGATCCTGAGGATATTCTTGATCTTGAACGGCTTGCAAATGTTTAGGCGGTCGTAATTGCCGGTGGGCCGGATTTTTTTACGCTTTCAGCCTTTGTTTTGACCCGATTCGCATCATGTTAGACCCGATGGTGGCTCTTGTCAGTTGGACAGGCTGAAAGACGATACTCGACCAAAGGAAAACCTCGTTCGTGCAATAGCATTTTTTTGCTTTGATCTGCGCTCGCAGTTTTTCAGCTTCTTCGGAATCCCAAATTTCAAAAAAGCTCTTTTCTCTTAAATTCCCGAGCGGAAAGTGCTGTTCACAAACGCTAACATCGCCGTTTGCATACACAACTCCGGTTAAAACGCCGGCTTTGCACGGGATGAACTGTGATTCTGATTCGATGGTCTTTACTTTGGCCCATTGCAGCATCGGCTCAACGCTTGCGCCGAAACGATTTTTTTCTCGATCGCTCCAAACTTCGGCAACATGACCGTAAAGTTCTTTGTATTTTTCCAATTGTGGCCCTTGCAGCGAAGGATTTTTTCGGTCGCCGCGAATAATAGCCAGATTGTGATGCTCTATTTTCGGACAATTGTCATGTAGATATTCGGTCAATTGCCAAATCTCGTCCATGTTTTCGCTCATAGCGACGGTATTAGAATGAACTCGCAAACGCGGGTCTTCCTCCTGCAATTTCGCCAGCATTTCATAGGTTTCCATCGCCTTTTTGAAAGACTGCGGATTGCCCCGGAACTTGTCATGATATTCCGGCATTCCGTCGAGAGAAAGTTCGCAGACAAAAAGTTCAAGCGATTTATTTTTCAGCACCTTGCGAAGGGATTTTTCCGTCCGGTCGGTGAAATAGCCATTTGTCGGAACGTAGATATTCCTGACCTTGTTGTTTTTGATGAACAAAGTGCAGATTTCGCCAAACTCCTGATTGATAAATGGCTCGCCGCCGGAAAGGTTGAGATTTTCAAAATCTCCGAGTTCAAGCGAGAGCTTTTCAAACTCCTCGTACGTCAGGTCATTCCGTTGATTCAGTTCTTTCCAGTAAAAACAGTGCTCGCACGTCAGATTACAGATCGAGTTAATAAACACGATCATGAAAGGAGGCGTCTGGCGCTTATCGCGGCTGGCCGCTTTCAACGAAAGTTTCGTATGCCGTTTTATGCGAGAAACTATGTTCATAACATTTACCTTTCTAGACTAATTCGCTTTAATTATGGCTAATCAAAGATTTGACATCCCTCATCATACGTCGGATTTTCAAATACCGGTCAACCGACTTTGACGATAAAGAATTAAATATCTTTTGATTAGACAAGTAATACGAATCAACTCTTTCCAAAGAAAAGCGATCGCTGCCGTCATGCACTTTTCCCAACTTTGTCGAGCAAGCTGATCCAAAGGTTTTTTTAACTGCCTTTCCAACCAGTTTGTCGTAGCTACCATAAGGATACGCGAAAGTCTTCACTTCACAACCAAGAGCATCTTCGATTGCTAATTTCGATTCAACCACTTCGCTATCAATTTGTTCCGGCCGTATTTTTCTAAGGTCGGGATGTGTCCGTGTATGCGAACCGAATTCGATCTTCAGTTTACTCAGCTCCTTTATTTCATTCCACGAAAGCAGCCGACTTCGAGGCAACTCTCGAGGATTGCCCTTCCAATCGTTATATTTATCGCAATGATCCGTAACCAAAAAGACGGTCGCATTAAATTCATATTGTGCTAAAACTGGAAATGCAGACGTATAAAAATTCTGAAAACCGTCATCAAAAGTCAGCACGACTGTTTTCGGGAGAATTGATGTTTTCTCAACCAGTGAACTGACAAGATCGTTCAGAGAAACAACGTTCCAATTCGCATCGCTTAGATGTTTCATTTGCCGCCGAAATGTCTTGAAAGCCGTCGAAATGACCGAGCCGCTTTCGTCAATCGAGTGATATGTCAGGATCGGTACGTTAACCATTGTAATATAGAAATTCTTAACTATGCCTTGTTGACTTGATTTCGACTTTTCCTTTGACAAGAAGCAACCGCAAACGGCTTTTGACGTGGCAGCCCATTTGGAATGAACACGGTTCAATTCGCGAAGAAAGCGACAAATTGGTTAAAAAGCTAAACAAGCGAATTACCCGATCATTTCGGGATAAGCCTAAGCCTAAACCTACCTACTTTCGGCACAAATTTCATCGGCCAAAGCGACGGTTGTTCAACGGACAAAAGCGCCGACTCCATTAAGCAGAGACAAGGGACTCGTACGCTTCTTCCTTCTTTCTTTTTGTCTCTTCAATCAGATTCAGGTATCGCTCCAAATGTGCATCCTCGTTCCAGTATTTCAAATAAGCCGCATATCCTTTTTCACCCAAATCATTTCTTACAGAGCGGTCTTCGGCAAGCCTTGCCATCGCCGCTCTTAGTTCATCCTGGCTCCTATAGATAAACCCGCCGCCGCTCTCTTCTACAACTTCGGGGAGTGCTCCGAGATCGTTGACTATCACTGGGGTTTTATGCGAAAAAGCCTCGATGATAATGATACCGAACGTTTCGTAACAGATTGACGGAACGATTACAGCGACCGCCAAGCGATAAAGTTCACTGAGTCGTTCCTGATCCAACCTGCCAAGAAATTTAATATTTGGGCAATTGGCAGCCTGTAATTCAAGAGATTTTCTGTATTCGCCGTCACCCGCTATCAGGAGATCGTATTTCGGCTGATTCCTGAAAATCGGAATCAGGTTTTGCAGACCTTTGATATATTCCAAACGACCGACGAAAAGAAAAGAAGGACGCTCAGGAGCCCGTTTCGTAAACGGCTGATCACTATCTTTCGTTTTCGGCAAAAAATACGGCATCTGTTCGATAGGAATATCCAATCCCATATCCAGATGTTTCTGCAAAGTAAAACGACTGGGCGAAAGGAAGCGGTCAACGTTTTTTAGCATCCGTTGCATCAATCCGGTGTGCCGCCAAAGCTGCGGCGGCCTTTTCCCCGCCAATTGACACAATGTGCAGCTTTTTTTTGTACAGACCTCGCGGTTAAATTTCCATAGCACATGCATCGGGCAAACCAGCCAGTGCTCATGCGTCGTATAGAGTTTGATGGCTTTTCCATAACTCAACGCCTTGATGCCGATTAATGACATGTTGTGATAATGGATCACATCGTACTCATTTTCTTCCAAAGCTTTTTTTAGTTGCGGCTTGAAAATCGTACCTCCCGATTGCTGTGTGAGTAACGGCGAAAGAAGGCCTTTATTACTCTTAAATCTGTTGATGGTTATGCGTGGATGATTAGGAAACTCACCAGCCGGCTGTTTTTTATTTAGCAGCAAAAAGGCGTCTTCGCAATGAAAAACATCCACCTTATGTCCGCGACGAGCGAGTGCATTGGATAGGCGATATATGTGCATTCCGTCGCCGCCAAAATTATATGGCGGGTAAAAAGTAGAAACCATGCAAAATTTGAGGGGTTTTTCTGTCACTGAAATTTAGCTGGGAGCAAGCTCATTAAATATCGAAAGTGTCGCTTCGGCGGCCCGTCTCCACAAAAAATGACGCGATCTGTTCAAACTGGCTTGGCCCATACTATTTCGCAGAGCATCGTCAGATAAAATTTCCTGAACTACCTTCAATATGTCCTGCTTATCGCGCGGATCAAAAAATCGCCCCGCATCGCCTAGAACTTCAGGTAGCGAACCACAATTACTGGCTGCGACCGGCGTTCCGCATGACATCGCTTCGACCGCAGGCAAGCCGAAGCCTTCTTCTAGAGAGGGAAGTACCAACAACGTCGCCGCGTTGTAGAGATAAGCGAGGTCGTGGTCCGGTACAAAGCCGGTAAATACAACCCTGTTTTCCAAGTCAAGATCGGTGACCTGCTTTTTTAATGACGGATAAGCCGAAAAAAAGAGGTCATCTTTATAATCACCAACCAGAACAAGCTTTGTTTGCGTGTCCGGTTTGTCGGCTATCAGCTTAAACGCATCGATCAAGACATTCAGGTTTTTGTGGGGGCTGATACCGCCGACATAAAGTAGAAACCTCTCGTCTTTCTTCAATCCGTGCCGTGCCAAAGCATAGCGCATACCATTATCTGCCGTAAGAACCTTAAAATCAGTACGAGCGGCCTCGGAAATTATTCGAAGTCGTGATTCGGGAAGATTGAAATATTCGATAATTTGTTGTTTTGAGTATTCCGAAACAGTTGCAATCAGATGTGCCTGTTTAACCGCCGCATTTTGTTTTAGCTTCCAGAATATTTTCGATTTTGTATCCGGGAAAATAAGACTGGGATGATGATCCGCAATCACATCGTGGAGTGTCACGACTATTTTGGTCCGGTTTAAAATCGGAAAGTAGGAATAGACTGCGGGAAAGAAGAACACGTCAACTTGGTGGTGGAGCACCTGACGGGTCATGGCCCACAGATCCTTTACTGACCGCCTGCCATTAGCGGACGCAGCCTCGATCGCAGAAACGTCGGTGTTTGCGATGATCTTCCGCACTCGTAACGGAATTGAGTCGGCCTCGTCGGTATGGCCGTCAATAAAAAATATGTACTCGTTTGTCGTATCTATTTTAAGAAGAGCCTCAAGCAGTTCGCGGGTGAAGCGCCCGAAGCCTCTTTTATTTCCCCAGCAAGTTGCGTCAATCCCGATTTTCATAATGATCTAGCGCCACTCACCAGAGCTTTTTCCTTCACCAAATAGATAACCGCAAAACTCGCCGTAAGACCAACCTGTCAACAAAAGTAATAAATACGGTAAAGACTTTATTAGCTCTTTGAAATGCCTGCTTTTACGGATGACCCCAACGGCAATTCGGGATGGCAGCAGAAAAGGCAAAGCCAGGGAGATGATCACAAACAAGGCACGTTTTAAAGGTAAAGCATCTAAAATTCGTTTCGCCGCATAGGCTCTTGCGTGATGGTAAGATTGCGTCAGCGCATCGTGCAAAAAATAATTCTTGTTGTGATGGACAATTGCCGACGGTGCTAAATATAAAGCGTGTCCTTGCTTCTGCAGTTTATCGTGAACAATATTTTCGTAGAAGCCATCGCGGAAAACAGATGTTACTTCCTCAAGGACTTCTCTTTTATACGAAACGTTGGCACCGGAAAGCGTTGTTACTACGTGCTCGTGGTCAGGCAGCATATACTTCCCGTAGTCATAAAAATAAACTGCCCAATCCAACGGTTTTCGATTGAGACCATTTTCAATCGCTCCGCCAACTATCGCATACGTCAATTCATGACCCTTCATCATTTCAGTACACCAGTTTTGATCAAATGTGCAGTGGTCTTCTAGCAAAGCGATAATTTTGCCTTTTGAACGGAAAACGCCGCCTGAGCGCAACTCCGGGACGGTTGACTCCTCAGGTAGTCGAACGAACTGAACAAACGAAAACTCCTGCTCCATTTTCTCCGTCGCGCTGTCATAGTTACTCATCACAATTACTTCAGTTGTGTCTGTACTAATCTGGCCTTCTAGAGACGCGAGACATGCTCTAAGGTAGGACGTGTTATTCCAAGCCGCTATGACGATTGAGAGTTCTGTTTCTCCTGTATCCGTCATTCGACTTTCTCTAGACTCTTTCCTGCCCCAAAAAGGTAACCGGTCAATTCACCCGCAGCGTAGCTGATCATAAAGATCGACAATAGAGGCAAAGAAAGTACAAATTTCCCGACGTGTCTGTTCTTCTGAAAAACTTGCTTTGTGATTCGCCAGGTCATCAAAAATGGCAGGGCCGGTGAGAAAGCGGCGGAGATTATGCGCCTCGACGGAGGTATCAATCTGCTTCGCATACCGGCAAATGAACGTGAAAAATGAAACCTTTGCTTAAGGAAGTAAACAAAAGAGAACTCCTTCTTTTTCAGCACTACGATCGTGGGCACGGAAAGGATCTTTATTTCGAATTTTTTCAGTTCTTGATGAAGAAAATACTCCCAATAATCCTTTTTAATCGATTCGTCTACCTTGTTGAATATCTCTCGTTTGTATGAAGAGTTATTTCCCGCTAATCCCCCAACCTCGCCGTCAGGAACAGGCAACATCATCTGGCTATACTCGCAAATGTATGCTGCCCAATTTACGGCTCGGTTCGAGCTTCCGTTTTCGATCGCCCCGCCTACGACGTCATACCCAGAGCGGTGCGCCTTAATAATTTCCTCCAACCAATTCTCGCTTGGAATACAGCAATCTTCCGTAATGGCAACGAAGTCGCCACTGGCATTCGAGATACCGAGATCCCGTAATTGTGGAATGCCCAGTCTCCCGAAAGAATGGAGCACCTTAACACGCGGAAAGTTTTTTTCAATGTGTTCCAATGCACCATTTATGCCGGGGCTAACCACAATGATTTCATAATCGAAATCGCCCTGCTGTTCGTGTAATGCACGTAAGCACTCATCTATGACGGGCATTCCCCGTAACGAAATGACAATTACTGATATTTTTGTCTTAGGCACTCGTAAGAGGTCGTCTCACAAATCAAATTTACGTTCAATAAATAAGTTCACAACTTTTCCCCTTTCCGGCTAGATAGCCACAAGTTTCGCCAAGCGACCAAAAGACGATTGCCAGCACCACAAAGGGAAATGAAAGAACGAATTCTTTTAAGAATCGTTTTTTGGCTAAAATAGTGATAATTGTCCGGTAAAGGAAAACAGCCGGCAGAATCGGTGAGCCCGCAAAATAAAGCATTCGTTTTCCAAGCGATGACTGATTTGTTCTCATTCCCGCGAAACACCGCCCGTGATGAAACCGGCGGACGAAAAACGGAACTGTTTGAAAAGTTTTGGCATAATAGGTTAGCATCGCCGGTTCGGAAATTAACTCAATCCCGTTTTCTTTTAATTTTTCACACCAGTAAGTTTTCCAAAATTCTGGTTCGACATATGCGGTTCCTCCTTCGAGCACTGAACGCTTAAACGAAATGTTATTTCCCGGCAGCACGTCCGCAGCTCCCATTTTTAATGGACGCATAAATTGCCCGTATTCACAAAAATACGCCGCCCAACCCAACGGTTTCATCTTCTCCCTTACCTCGACCGCTCCTCCAATTACCGGAGATGGTAATTGATGTGCCTCAAAAATTGCTCTTATCCAGCCGGGGCCGACTACGCATGAAGCATCCGTCAGCGCCACGATTTCACCTATCGATTGTTTGATTCCCGCCCCAGCTAAAAACGGTATTCCGACTTTTGGAGGAAATTGAATAAACCGAACTTTCGGGTACTTCTGTATCAGGTTAGAAATCGGTTCGTCCGAACAACAATCTACGACGAGAATTTCGATCTTATCCCTAATTTCATTGGCAAGAATCCCATCCAGACTTTTTCTCAATGATAGATGAGAATAAAGTGAAACTATGACGACTGACAGTTTAACAGTTCCACTTGACGTTATGTCTTCGAATTTCAGCACTATTCTGATTTCCGTAGATAGCCTATAAATTCGCCGAAAGACCAGCTTGTTAAAAACAGAACTAAGATCGGCAGCGACAGTACATACTTACTTATGTTTCGCTTGCGGGCAAATACGCGACCCGTGATCCGGTAAAGATATACAAAAGGAATAAGCGGAGAAAGCAAAACGAGAGCAAGTCGCTTCGAGCCAGGAATACTTGCCGCACGAGTGTTTCCAAATTGCTTGCCGTGCCAAAATCGTTGTTTGGTAAAGGCTGAAAAAGTAAATGAATTCTGGTGATATACGACAATTTCCGGGGTTAGAGCTAGAGACATTCGTTCCTTGTGCATTTCCCGATGAACGAAAACCTCCCAGAACCCGTTTGCCATTGCATGCTTTACGCGCTCCAATTCTGAACGTTTGTATGAAGCGTTATCCGCAGCAAAGTCATGCGTATTTTCCCCGGCAAATGGCAACATGTAGCGGCTGTAACGACAAAAATAAACCGCCCAGGAAACAAGTCCCGCGCTCTCGTCGTTTTCAATGGCTCCACCGATTCCAGCGCAGTCAGAATCATGGGCTTTAATAATCTCGGCGATCCAATTTTTGGCTGGAACAAAATGAGTTGTGGTTACGGCAATTCGATCTCCCACGCTCAGATCTATTCCGATTCCCCATAGTTCGGGAATTAGCTTGTCGGCCGGAGCTCGAACGAGTTTTACTTGAGGAAAATCGCTGGCGATAATATCCTGTGTTCCGTCGTTCGAATTGTCCACGACGAGAATTTCAATGGCGTAACCGCGGCCTTGATTTTCAATTTCACGCAGACATTCAGCAATGCTGTTAACAGCGTTTTGCGATGCGAGCACTACGGATAGTCTGTGCTTTTCGAGAGTCCCGATATCACTCATCTTGAACTTCGACCTTCAAATTTCTCGTCTATCGTTTAAGTGCGAGCTAGCTATCAAAATATCCCGAATCTTCGCAACGTTAATCGCCTGCTCGGGCGTGACGGCCGGTTCTGTACCTTCTCGGAGTGACTGATAAAAATTGCCGACCAACTGTCGAAGCCCGGGATATGCAGCTTCGAACCGGACGGCTCTCCGCATTAGATTCAGTGTGGCTCCAGAAAAACTTCTAACGGCCAAATCGAACGGACGCAGGATTTTCCGCGTTTTTGAAACTTTTCCAGTTTCCATTACGGCGAACCCGTGAAATAAATCAATATTGATTGTTCCCTTCGTTCCAAAGATCTGTAATGAATTATTCGTCGGCCGCGCATTCATACTAATGAAAATTGAAAAGGAAGTTTCTCGTTCATAGCCCTCAATGCGAAGTTCTCCGCCGCGAGGGCGAGAAACCTCCCAGTTTTCGTCCGATAGAAGGTTGTTCAAAACGGCTTGAAAAAGCGAGAGAGGATGCGGCAAAATATCCGCCGCAATTAGATCTAGTTGTTCGGCTTCAAAACCTTCGCCGCCAGCTGAGCAGATGGTTACGTGCATATGCACGATCTTGCCGATTTTCGGTAACAATTTTCTCGCTTTTACCACACCTGGCTGAAAGGCGAATTGATGAACCGGACAAAGCTGCACGTTATGGTTTGAGGCTAAGCCGTAAAGACAAATCGTTTCTGATGCTGTTTGAGCAAGAGGCTTTTCGACAATTAAATTAATTCCGGCCTTAATAGCGAATTCTGCAATCGTTCGATGACTGGAAAGGGGGGTGCAAACGTGCAGAACGTCAAGCGATTTCCGATTGATAATTTCCTCCAAACTGCCGTAATCCTTGGCGGACGGAAAGTCGCTGATTAAGCGTGCTGCACTTCTTTCGTCTCTATCCGCGATCGCGACAACTTCTCCGCCCGCCTTTTTTGCTGCTTGAGCGTGCCAGCGGCCCATCAAGCCCGCGCCGACAATTCCTGCGCGAATTTTCGCGCCGGGAGCTGTTTTTACTTGAACTGGCCGTATTTCGACTGACTCACCATGATCTGATCTCATTTCATTGATTTCCAAGCAAGCTCAAATCGGTTGTACTCTGAGATAATCCTTCATGTAAACTGTTCGCCTCGCTTCGGCGGCGTCGTAGGCCGCAAAAACTAATGCGAGAGTTTTCCTGTTGTCGGCAACCGTTCCAGGAGGCACCCGGCCATTCACTATTGCATCAACAAAATTATTAAAGTGATACCCAGTCGAGGAAGCAAAGGGATTGATGCCATCTTTCGCGATGATTTTCGATTTCGATCCCTTTTGTAAAACCGCTTTTCCGCCTTTGACAAAATTCAGCCCGAAAAAAGGACGTCTTTTCCGTGTGTGCATTCCGGCTTCGAAACGCAACTCGCCACCGATGGAAGTGCGGACTGACGCGTGCTCGCCGTCAAGCCGCACGTCGAGATAGCGTTCAGGAGCGTTGCTCAGGCGGTTTAAAATGATTGAAGCCGCGCGTCCGTCCGGAAATTCCAGCGTGATCAGGTTTAGGGCATCGGATCGGAATTTCGATAAGGGGTTCGGCATCTGGGCTGAGACTGCGACTGGCTCTTCATCAAAAAAGAACCTGGCCAGGGAAAAAACATGAATGCCGAATTCGAAACACACTCTTCTTTTTAGCTGGCCGCGCCAATCGGCCTCGGTCGTTTCATCCGGATGAAATACCTGACAAGCCTGTAGAAACAACAATTTTCCGAATTGCGGCGTTCCGATCATCTCTTTCGCCGCCCGATGAATATTCATGTAAGGAAACTGATTATTGACAACTACAAACCTGCCAGCCTTGGCTGCGGCATCGATCAATTTGTCCGCATCATTCAGACTTTCGGCTATCGGCTTTTCGCAAAAAACATGACAACCGCTTTCCAAAACCATTAAACTCTGCTCAATATGAAGCGAAGGCGGAGTGCAAATCGCTACAATGTCCGGAGCAGTTTCCGCAATCATTTTGCACGAATCATCGAAAACTTCAGGCAGACCCAAATTATCTTTTCCAAATTGGCGTGCAGTGGCGTCAGTGTCACATCCTCCGACAATCCTAATTTTGTCTGTCAGGTTCTTATAACCAGGCAGATGTATGTTCCGCGTAACGGCACCCAAACCAATAATTGCGACTCGCAGGGGCTTATTTTTTTGCAAATGTTCCTTCCTAAAATCGTAACAAATTTATTATTCAGGCTTTTGGGCAATAACAAAGAAAGCGGCAAAAGGATAGACCAGATTTCCACCGCGTGATTGTACCGTTTTGCATCTCTCCAAAAAATCTCGCTTAATCGAAGCAACGTTTTCCGGCGTGGTAGCGGCAAGGCGTTTACGAGAGATACTCGAAAATGTTCGCTGGATTTCCCAAAATTCTTCTGGTTTCTCAATCCGTGTTTGATGACCTTGCCAGGACGTGTGCAGAACCTTAAATCCGGCTGTGTAGACAAGGCCGGCAGCACCTTGAGTGCGATCATGCGAGTGGCTTGCCATATTTGATTCTTCAGGTTCGTTAGCCTCGGGAAGATGCTGACGAACTAGAGAATCCAAAAAACCGGGTGCGACTAATTGTTTCCCTCGAAAGCGTCGGAGCAAATCCGGTAAAAGCGTCAAGCGATGTGCAATCCCGGAAACCGATAAAAGAGGTGGACTGCTTCCAACAGCTACGACCAGTCTGCCGCCGGGTCTTAAAACCCGGTGAATTTCCCGCAATGCCTTCAATGGATCTGGAAAATGGAGTAGGGCGAACAGTGACAGAACAACATCGAACTTTGCTCCATCAAATTCCAATTCTTCGGCATCCATTTGGCTGAATTCGACTTTTTGACCTTGCCGCTCGGCTTTGCCGCGTGCTGTCGCCAACATTTCTTCGGAAAGATCGATTCCATAGATTTTTCCCTTCGGTCCGAGTATTCTTGCAACTTTCAGAGCTACGATGCCGGTGCCGGTTCCGATATCAAGAACACCTTCCGACGGCCCAATCACTGCCAGCTCAGCCATACGCTCCGCGAGTGGATTGCTGAGGCGTTCCGTAAAATAATCGAACTGTTCCGTAAGGGAGTCGTAGCTCGTCGCGTCCCGCTTTTTGAATGCTTCAGAATCACCTATTTTCATCATTTTCAAACTTTTACTAGAGGGCCGGCGAAATGAGCTGGTGATTTTTCCGCTATAGAGAATTCTTCAGCTTAGATAGTACTTCTAAGCAATCGGCTAACGAAAGAACCTGGCGTTTGGAAAAAAGGACGTGCATCCTGCGGAATTCCGCGTAACGCGAGTAAAGCCAAGATATAAACACTGCATCCTAGTCCGACATAAAAAAACAGCCCCCAGTTTGTTCCGACAGCAATTAAACACACTCCCATCACGGAGGAAGCCAAAATCGGCCTCCATATCGATAAAATGCTAAATGAAACGCCAATTCGATTTACGACGATTAGCCCGCAGACAAGCGTGATAAACTCTGCCAAAGCCGTTACAGCTGCCGCACCAGCGATACCGTAACGGGGGATAATAAATACATTTAATCCGACATTTACCGAGGCGGCGGCGGCGAAAATTATCATTTCGGTTTTTAAGCGATTTAACACGAGAAAAATATTGTGAATGGCTCCGTGAAGAAAAAGAAACCCTACGCCCACTGTGAGAAATTGAAAAGCCATTTTTCCTGCTGCGTAATCACCTCCAAATACCGCAACCAATAACGGCTCGGCAACGATTATTGCGCCTACCACGAGCGGTGCGGCTATCGCCGCGGCAAAAATGAGCGAGCGTTCCGCTATAATACCAACTTCCCGCATAGGTGAGGCCGAAATAAAAGAACGAGTCATAATTGGCAAATATGAAGAATAAACCGCTACCGCTAAAGCCACCAGCAAGAAACAAATTCTATACGGCGCGGCATACAGGCCGACCGCTTCTTCACCCAATAGGAAACCAATTAGCACTATGTCGAACGTATACATTACTATTCGCAGTAGCCGCGAAATTGCTAGAAAACCCGAACTCTTTAAAATTTGAAATCCTTTGCGCAAATCGAGTTTGATTTTTCCAGGCCAGAAAAGCGGTACAAGAAGAATCAATGCCACGCAAATCTCGCCAAGAAATTGAGCAAGGGGCATTAACACGACGTCACTCGGCCCGCTCACCGCCCAAAATATCGCTCCTACATACAAAACTTGACCGATAATCTGAGCAATGGCAACCGCACGATTGCGCTCGAGCCCCTTATAAACCCAGGAAGTATCTAGAGCAAGAGGGAAAAACAAAAGTCCCATCAAAAGCAAAACCAATTTTACGATCGGTGGTTTGTTCAGAAACCAGGCCGCGACAACAACCGCAATCAGCGCTAAAAAAGCTATGATAAGCCTGACTGCGATAACATTAGCCGCAATCGACGAGGCTTCACGCGGGTGGCGGGCAACTTCTCGCGAGCCGACATCGGCAAAACCGGCGGTGACTGAAAGGGACAAATAACCGAACAGAGCCGACGCGAAACCGATTATGCCAAAATGTTCTGGACCAAGGACGCGGGCGGCATACGTAATTCCGAAAAAGGCGACGACGCGAACGATAATTTCTCCGCTTCCCAAAGAAATAATGTTAGCACCGATTTTGCTTGTCCCGAGAGATTTACCGGTAGCATCCAATTCGCTCGCCAACTGTTTCGTAACCATTCCATTCCCGGCATTCGACGGCTCTTGAGTTTCGTCGCTAATTCGAATACTCATTCGCCAATTCGCCTCTCGCCAGTTGTTCGTTCAAAAGTTTGATGTCAGCGTCGACCAAAATACGCACCAGTTCGGAAAATCGCGTCTGCGGCTCCCAACCGAATTGCTCCCTTGCTTTTGAAGCATCGCCTGCCAAAAGATCAACTTCAGCAGGCCGATAATAGACCGGATCAGTTTCGACAAAATCGCGCCAGTCCATTCCAGCATGTTCGAATGCGGCGACGACAAACTCTTCGACACTTCTTGACTCACCAGTCGCGATCACATAATCATCCGGCTTTTGCTGTTGTAGCATTTGCCACATAGCTTCGACGTATTCGGGTGCGTAGCCCCAATCGCGACGTGCCTCCAAATTGCCCAAATAGAGTTTATCCTGTAGACCACGTTTTATGCGGGCAATGGCGCGGGTAACCTTGCGCGTCACGAAATTTTCACCTCGCCTCGGCGATTCGTGATTAAATAGAATTCCGTTGCAGACGTACATTCCGTAGCTTTCGCGATAATTGACCGCCGTGTGATAAGCAAATACTTTCGAACAAGCATAAGGACTGCGCGGGTGGAAAGGCGAATGTTCGTTTTGAGGTGCCGGGGTGCTACCGAACATCTCGCTGCTTGATGCTTGATAAATCCGCGCTTTGATGCCCGTTTCACGCACGGCCTCCAAGATACGAACGGCCCCGAGACCGGTAACATCACCTGTGTATTCCGGTATTTCGAAACTCACATGAACATGGCTTTGGGCGGCAAGATTATAAATTTCATCAGGCTTTAACTTATATAGCAGCTTTATGAGACTGGTCGAGTCAGTCAAATCAGCATAATCCAAAAAAAGTTTCGCTTCACGGTTGTGGCGAAAATCGTTGATCAAATGGTCAATCCGCAGCGTATTAAAACTGCTCGCCCGACGGCGAAGCCCGTGAACTTCATACCCTTTACTCAGTAAAAGTTCGGCTAAATAAGAACCGTCCTGCCCGGTTATTCCTGTTATTAGAGCGCGTTTTGGCATATTGCTCCTCTTTTCGACATTAATTCTTAAAGGCGTGGACGGACGCATTCATATTGGCACTGGGAGCAGACGTCTGTGCAGCTTCGGCCAAAACCGCCAGCACATCGGCAGCGCACTTTCTCCACGAAAACCGTTTTGAATTGATCAGTCCCGTTTCAGATAGTTTCTGACGCAAAGCCAAGTCCTCCGCCATTTGCGACATTGCTTCCACTAATTCGTCTATTTCGAGCTTTGAAATCAGTAGAGCAGAATCGCCGGTGGTTTCGCGCATTCCGGGCGTGTCAATACAAATAACTGGTAAGCCTGCGGCCTGAGCCTCCATTACAGGGAGACAAATTGTTTCATAAACCGAAGGCGAAATGAACGCTTCTGCCGCGTTATATATTAAGTTTAATTCTTCGTCGGAAATATAGCCCGGGTTCAGCACTTCGTCTTTAATGCCGAGTTTTTTGATTAGTCCGGCAATGTCAATGCTGTGGATATTCAATCCGACCATCAATAATTTGTGTGCGTGTCGCGTACGCCTTTTAAATTCTGCAAACGCTTCCAAAAGACGAGGGAAATTTCGTCGTCCCGACATTTTCCCGACAGTGAGAAAAAACGGTGTGTCAGGCGAACCTATGTACCGTTCCCTGATCCCCTCAATTTGGGCATCCTTTTTTTTTAGTGCTTTGAAAAATTCGGCAGGCGCCATGGGTGCCACGCGAATTCGGGAAAGGGGAACTCCACAATAATGGGCAATGTCCTTTTTCGAATCTTCCGAGCCGACAATTACCAGCGTGGCATGTCGACCGCTCCAAGCATAAAGATGGTTATAAAAAAGAGGGACCGATTTCGGAAACAGCTGCGGGTAAAGATAGTGTGATGCTTCGTGCAGTGAAACTACGGTTTTTCCTCGGGCTAAGATCGGTCTGGAAAACGATGGATGAAATACAACATCATCGTCAGCAACAGGACCTAAACGAAGGTTTTCCCACGCAAGCATCCTCATGTCCGGCGACAAAACCCGCTCGCGGATGTTTGTAGGAAGGTTAATTTCGCTGCGGTCGAGTGGCTTCGGCGTGTAGAAATTGATCTCGTCGAACCGCTCGCCAGCTATTTCCGGTGTCCAATGTTTGACGATATTAAGAAGATAGCGTCCCACGCCAGTGCGTTGGCCATGAATGCGCCAACCGTTAATTCCCAGCTTCATATGTCTTCTCTCTCCAGGATTTCATTAATTCGTAGGTTCGCTTCACGCCTTCTTCCGTCGAATAACGGGGGCTCCAATCAATCAAACGGTTGATCGTCGTCATATCGCAGCGAAATTTCATCGGGCCCGATACCGACTTCTCAAGGCTTCTAATCGGACAGCCGCTGATTTCCTGCAATGTGTCGGCCACCTCGCGAATTGAGATCTGAGTTCCGGTGCCGAGATTTAAAATTCCCGTGTATTCGGTTTCGAGAAGTTTGACAATGGCGTGAGCCGCGTCTTCGACATAAATAAAATCGCGTTCGGGGTCCGTGCTCCAAACCTGGCCTTTGCCGTTATCCAGTAGCTGATGACAAAGCAAATGGATCAAATCAAATCGCTTGAGCGGTGTCGGACCGTAAATATTGGAAAGCCGAACGGTGATTATCGGCAGCCACTGCTCATAAAATTTACAAGCTTCCTCCCCGAGATATTTACTTATCGTATACCTATTCTTATAGGGGTCGATCGGACTGTGCTCAGAAACGGGCAGTGTGATCTTGTGCTCATCATAAATCAAAATTGTCGAAAAATTAATGAACTTTTTTATTGGACGATCTTTTAGTTGTTCGAGCGTGTGGACAAGTGGCATCAAATGATAGTCAAACGCCGTCGGCTCTCCGCGTGGTACGGTTTCTTTTTCGAGGTTGTGATGGTCGGTGTTGCCAATAATGAAAATGACTTTATCGAATTCTACGTCTTTAAGAACGTCCAGATTTTCCAGATTCTTTATCGGAATATGACGATTTCCTGTCGGTGGGGCAGTTCGCCCGACCGAGATAATATCGGGATAATTTTCCAGAATGTATGGGCCTAAAAAGCCGCTCCCACCAAACAAAATTGTATTTTTGCCGGCTTCGGTGTCATGATGATCAAATTCCGTCATGGCAGCAAAATTTCCCCCTTGAAACCGTGCTTGCGGAGTTTTGGCACAATCTCGTCGTAATAATTCCATGCAAAAAGAATTCCCGCATCAGCGGGCCGCGGATCTTCAAACATAAACTCTTCATCTACAATAGGAATCCGTACGCCGGGGAGATATTTTCCAACGCGAAGCGGATTAATTTCCGTCACATATGTGACCATGTTCGGGCCGAGCCGGGCGTAATTACAAATCGTCGAGGCCTTAGCTGGTGCACCGATCCCAACGACCTTTTTTCCTTTCGAAACCATACGGTAGACTTCATCAAAAAGTTTATTGCGACGCTGTTCGACCTGTATACTAAAACTTTCGTTTGTTGCCGAGTCATATAATTTTTCTTTTTCTTCTAACTCGATAAGTTTTTTCACGCGATCGGAAATCTTATACTCTCCGGCATTGCAGGCAAAGATGCGAATTGAACCGCCGTATACTTCTGATCGTTCGACATCGAACACGTCCATTCCGTATTGGCGATGCAGGTAAATCAGCGGTTTCATCGAATAATAACGCAGATGTTGATGAAATATATTGTCGTAATGGAGCCGCTGCATTGTGTCGAGCCAGTATTGCGAGTCGGTGGCAAAGACGCCTCGTTTCGCGAGGAGGCTTTTCACGCCGCGCATGACGCCCCCCAAATCGGCGATGTGCCCGAAAACCCCGCAAGCCGTTATCGCATCAGCCTTGCCGTAATTCGTTTTCACGTATTCGGCGGTTTCTTCGTTGAAAAAAGCGTGAAGGGTTTCGATACCTTTTTCATTGGCTATTCGAACCGGATCGCCCGAGGGGTCAATGCCTAAAAATTTTACGCCGAATGGAATGTAGCCTTCCAACAACGTCCCGTCGTTTGAGCCAATATCTACAGCGAACGATTTGTCGTCGAGATTTTCTAGCTTCACTAACTGCGTGGGAAGTGTTTGCAGATGGAGCGTTGCTGTTTGTGTCGTGCCGCTTACGAAAGGAAAATTCTTATAAACGATTTTTGGATTGACAATGTAACTAAGTTGCGTCAACCCGCATTCCGGGCAATGTTGCAATTTAAGCGGGTAAAAAGTTTCCGGTTGATTCAGCTGCGACGACGAAAGAACGAGGTCGCCAATCGGTTGATTGCCCAAATCAATACCGGGAATAGTATTTGCCTGACAAATCTGACATTTAACGTGCGCCAGACGGTCGCGTCGCTGCGTACGGCCGGGAATGCCGAGATTTCGGCTGCTGATTTCCGCCAACTCATGTTCTTCGCTCGTAATTTCTTTACTCACTCACAGCTCCAAAAAATTGATGGAATTTTTCTACCACATAACCGACTTCTTCATCGCTAATGTCAGGGCTACAGCCGATATAAAACGAATTTTCATTTAACCCAGCCGCAACTGGAAACTGCCTGTCGAGATTACCAAAAATTTCGCGATAAATGGGTTGATTGATTAGCGGTAAAAGATACCGTGTTTCAATTGAATTGTCTTCGAGGAAACGAATCAAATCATCACGTCGTATCCTCTCGTCCAAAATAGTCAATGCGTAAAACATGTAGCTGTGTGTGGATCCCTTGCGCGGATACGGCAACCGCAGAAAATCCTGTAAATCGGCCAAACCTTCGTTTAGTTGACGGACAATTTCCCGTCGCCGAGTTCCTGATTGCTCGTGTTCTTCGAACTGTGCTATACCAAGAGCGGCTTCCATCTCCGTGCAGCGAAAGCTGTGGCCAAGCCGGACGAACGAAAAACGGCTATTGGCAATCTGAAACAACGCTTCTCCCTTGGCGGCTTTGTCATCGTCAATCGTGATATAGATCGAGTCGCGCCCATGATTCATAATGCTCTTAAGCATCACGATCAATTCCGGATCATTGGTTGTGCAGAGGCCGCCGACACCAGTCGAAATCATGTGCGCGGCGTAGGTCGAAAAACAGCCGACATCGCCGAACGAGCCCACGGGAAAGCCTTTGTCATTTGCGAACATCGCTTCGGCAGAGTCTTCAACGATCCTTAAATCGTGCTGCTTGGCAATTTCGAGGATGGGTTCCATATCGCACGGCTGGCCCGCAAGATGGACGGGCATTATCGCCCGTGTGCGCGACGTGATTTTCTGTTCGATTTTCCATGGGTCAAGGCAATAATATTGCGGTTCCACGTCCACAAAAACTGGCTTTAGGTTGTTATACATGACGACGTTGGAAGTCGCTACGAAAGTCACCGCCGGAACAATAACCTCATCGCCGTCCCGCCAACTATATTTCTCCTTAAGCGCGGCTAGTGCTATTTGCAACGCACTGGTGCCGCTATTGCACATCAAGCCATACTTGCAGCCGTGAATCGCGGCAATCGCCCTTTCAAACTCAGCCATTTTCGGTCCTGCCGTAATACGGTTGCTGTCGAGAACTTCCATCACAAGAGCTTTCGCTCTGTCGCTGACATTAAAACCGCCCACGCCAATTTGGGTACGCTTTGTCGAAATAATTGATTTATCGTCCATTCTTTGTCCTAACAAACTAAGGGCATGTTCATTGGGCTAATAATTGGCCCTAACAATTACTTGTGTAGCGAAAACTGAGAATTAAGTTCGCAAGGATGCGAAACGTAGCGGCTAGGCCCTTACCTTATTATCTTTGCACCGGATAAAACCTGGTAGTTTTTTTAAACCGAACCAACATTTCGGCGAGAGGGCCGTCGCTTATTTGCCTCTAATCTAGTATTAACGCTTTCTCAAAAAAAGCACCGCATTATAAACCCATCCTGTAAACAAACCACTTAAATAGCCTAGGAAGAATCCGTATAATGCACCTATTAGACTACCTGCGAAAGAAACTGAATAACCGATAAAGAACTGACCAAGCAGGCCCAGATGTGGCCCGACCACTTCTCCACCCTTAATAACAAGCCAATTCGTAGCCACAAATATTACAAGGGCTGCAACGGTACCCAGAACGAAACCCAGAATATTACCGTTGAGCCGCAACACCGCGCGTCGGATTGTCTCCTCTTCAGCCCTATCGGTGCGATTCATAGGTTGGTAAAAACTATCTGCGTCCTTCTGTGTTGTCATGGTCTTAAACTATTCTCTTCGGAATCAATGGCTGTGTGGAACCGAGTAATGAACGTTCGTCGTTATCTACTTCTTTCATTTCCTCATGATACTCACTATCAACATTTACTTCCCAAACGTCATAGTTTGCCCCAAGAATATTTTTAACGGAAAGCATCGCAGTAAGCATCGAATGATCCTGATTATTATACTTGTGCATGCCATTCCGGCCGACAAGATACATATTACCAAGTCTTTCTAAAAATTCGCGTATTGTAGAGACTGCCTCGGCATAAACTCCGTCGTAAACAGGGTAAGCTTTCGGCATTCGCACTACTGCACCGTCTTCAACATCTTTAGCGTCCACCAAACCTAAAATTTCCAGTTCTTTTGCTCCCAGGGCAACGAGATCTTCGTCGGAAGTCGACCACAATCCATCCCCTTCGAAACAGAAATATTCCAATCCCAAACAGGTCTTATCTGGGTCCGGCACCATTTGCGGGCTCCAATTCTTAAAATTTTGTATGCGGCCAACCTTTACGTCTGGGTCATGAATGTATATCCAATTATCCAGAAACAGGTCTGCTTTGTTAATGACTAGAGAAACGGTTAAGAAGTCCCTGTAGCCAAGTTTTTCCGCCGCTTCCCGGACCTCGACCGGAGGCGGCGGCTCCATTTTTCTGACCAATTCCTGCATCGGCATACTACTAATGAAGTCAGTGCCCGATACCTTTTCCGTTTTGCCGTCGACTTTGATCTCTAGTGCCGTTACTTTACCTTTTTGCCAAAAGATCTTCTCGACACCCGATCTCATTTTAAGCGTGCTACCTTTATCCCGGATACTTTCAGCGACAATTTCCCACATTTGACCAGGGCCCTTTTCTGGATAATCAAAAGCATCGATCAAGGTTTTAATGACATCGCTCTTGTTTTGGGGTTGAGCTGAGAGAATCGCGTTTTTAATTGTCGAAATCAACGACAAGCCCTTAATACGCTGAGCGGCCCAGTCAGCCGAGATCTCATTGCAAGGTATGCCCCACACTTTTTCCGTATATGTTTTGAAG
Organism: Acidobacteriota bacterium; assembly: GCA_031405985.1. GTDB lineage: Bacteria > Acidobacteriota > Blastocatellia > Pyrinomonadales > Pyrinomonadaceae > OLB17. The sequence goes on from JANOGL010000175.1 coordinate 24,548, forward strand.
AAGGTGTTGTACAACCTTGTGCCGAAACGATTACATATCCAATCTTCAAACGACTGTTCATTTTTGATCGGAAACAATTGAGCTTTGGTGTAACTGCCCACCATCAAGATGCAATTCCAAATTCCCAATCCGAGCAACGCGTTAGTGGCTTTCAACGGATAATGGAAAAACTTTTTATTGTAGTAAATACGCGAGAGGCGTGACCGTCTGAGGAATTTCTGTTCGCCCAAAACCTCGCGCCACATGTCGTCGACAGCTTTGACCTTAGTAAAAAATCTGTGACCTCCGATATCAAACAGATATCCCTTATAGTTGACGGTGCGGGAAATACCGCCAACAACGACATCCTTTTCAAGTACAACTGATTCGACGCCTTCTTTACAAAGCTGATATGCGGCAGTCAGACCAGCAGGGCCGGCACCAATAATGACTACTTTCTTTTTTTCAGTTTCTTTCACTATGAAAGGTCCCTAAGAATTAGGGGTTATCGATGTAATCGTTTATCGCGGATATACTTCCTTTTAGCTTTACTAGATGGAGGTATACCCTAACGACCGTATTTCGCAAAAACGCGATCAAGAAGCCTAATATGAACCCTGACAAAAAGCCATATACCAATCCAATTAAACTTCCGCGAAATGTCACTTCATACCCAATAAAATACTGGTTAAGCAACTCAAGGTTTGGGCCAATTGCTTTCCCGCCTTTGAAGATTAATAGGTTTGTCGCCAGAAAAATAACCATGGCGAAAAGCGTGCCTAGTGAAATTCCTAACGCGACTGAGTCTAGTTTAGCCAGAGCTATTACGATCAATTCGTCTGCTGCGTCGGAATTATCGATTCCCTCTTGCAAATTTGGAATTCGTTTCATAACAATCGACCGACTCGGAGAAATTGAACTTCTTCTGACTGTAGACTAATGGCTCTGATATATATTCTGTGAGAGAAAGGTCGAGGCTTTCCATCTGAGAACCCATAGGTCGGTTTCAATATATTCTTTCTAAATACTTTTAAATATAATGTAACTCCAGACACAATAAAGCCTTCATGATTCAAATATTTTCGATCACGTTAACCTCGAAAGGAAGTCTCTCAGAGACATTGCGAATTACCTAAGCGGTGAAATTCAAAGCTATCTTACACAATAATCCAATTTTATAACAGCTTTTAATTCTTTACTGTCTACAAAGTTACAATCAACTATGAAATTCAGATATTCCATTACTGTAACCAGAGAATTTAATCTCCTCCCTAAAAACAATGATGACCTCCCCCCTAAAAACAGTACCGATGTAAAATAGAGAAAGCCAGGCAATTATGAAAGGATAGGAGGACATAATTGCCAGGAAGAGATCGAAGTGTAAACCTCCCCGTTTTAGCGCCAGTTTAAAATGGAGTATCCGGGTTAAGAGAAGA
>JANOGL010000177.1:0-4228 GCA_031405985.1 Acidobacteriota bacterium
GGGAAGGTCTATTCAGAGGCGTGCGCGTGGAAGCTGCCGGGCAAGATTCCTACGAATGTTCGCGATATCGTAGTGACGCCGATCGAGCCGCCGCTTGATTGCGACATTGTTTTTTCGAGTTTGCCCTCTAGCGTTGCGCGCGAGACAGAAGAAGCTTTTGCACGGGCGGGTTACGCGGTTATCTCGAATTCGTCCGTGTATCGCATGGACGAGGACGTTCCGTTGTTGATACCTGAGATCAACGCGGATCACGTTGGTCTGATCGAAAAGCAAAAAGCGAATCGCGGCTTCACAAAAGGTTTTATCGTCACAAATCCAAACTGCGCGGTCGTCTCGTTCGCTCCGCCGCTCGCGGCACTGCATCGCAAATTCGGCGTCGAGTCGGTGATCGTCACGACTTTGCAGGCGATCTCGGGTGCGGGTTATCCGGGCGTCGCGGCGCTCGACATCACCGACAACGTCTTCCCGCACATCGCCGGCGAAGAGCCGAAGGTCGAGACCGAGGCTCAGAAAATACTCGGCGTGTTTACGGAAAGCGGCATTCAGAAGGCTGATTTTACGGTGTCGGCACAGTGTTTTCGCGTGAATGTCGTCGACGGGCACATGGCGTCGGTTCGCGTGAATCTCAAAAAAACCGCCGCGCTCGACGAGGTTATTGATGCGATGAAAACCTTCCCGTCGCTCGATCTGCATTCGTCGCCCGCGAGATTTATCGACGTGACCGATGAGCCTTCACGGCCGCAGACGCGCCTTGATCGCGACAACGGCAATGGAATGACGATCACCGTCGGACGTGTTTTTCCCGATAATGTTTACGATTACCGCTTCGTTTCGCTGAGTCACAACACAGTCCGCGGCGCCGCGGGCTGCGCGGTTTTGAATGCGGAGTTGTTGATTGATAAGGGGATTATTTAACGCGGAGATCGCTGAGAACGCAGAGAAAGTAAGAAAAAATAGTCAAATAGTACTTTGGCTAATTCTATGTTTAGTTTGTCTTGCCCTGCGGACTCGGCGGTCTCTGCGTTAAGATATTGCTTTCATGATCGAACGATACACATTGCCCGAAATGGGAGCCGTCTGGTCGCTTGAGAACAAGTTTCAAAAGTGGCTGGATGTTGAGATTGCGGTGTGCGAAGTCCACGCCGAGGACGGCACTATTCCCGCTGATGCGTTGGCTGAGATCAAGGCGAAGGCCGTGTTTACGGTTGAGCGTATCAATGAGATCGAGAAGACAACCGATCACGACGTGATCGCGTTTACGACCGCATTGGCTGAAAATATCGGTCCGGCGTCGCGGTTTGTGCATTACGGGCTGACGTCGAGTGACGTTGTCGATACGGCGAATGCGTTGCTGCTGAAAGAATCGTGCGACATTCTGCTCGCGAAAATTGACGCCTTGATGGCGGTGCTGAAACGCAGGGCGTTCGAATTTAAGGACACGCCGCAGATCGGCCGCACGCACGGAATTCACGCCGAGCCGACTTCGTTTGGGCTGACTTGGGCGTTGTGGTATTCCGAGATGAAGCGAAATAAGGAGCGGTTAAGAAAGGCCAGAAAACTTATTTCCGTTGGCAAGATAAGCGGTGCAGTTGGCGCGTTTGCACATCTCGATCCAAATATCGAGGAAAAGGTTTGCTGGAAATTGGGTTTAGCGTGGGCCGATGTCTCGACACAAGTAATTCAGCGTGACCGGTACGCCGAGTATCTATCGACACTCGCGATTATCGCGTCGAGTTTAGAGAAGATCGCGCTTCAGGTTAGGCATTGGCAGCGCACAGAGGTTCGCGAAGCGCAGGAGGCGTTTAAGAAAGGCCAGAAAGGCTCGTCGGCGATGCCCCATAAGCGAAATCCGATTCTCTCGGAGCGAATCTGCGGAATGGCTCGCACGGTGCGTGCCAACGCGATTGTCGGTTTTGAAAACATCGCGCTCTGGCACGAACGCGACATCTCGCATTCGTCGGCCGAGCGAATTGTGTTGCCTGACTCAAGCGCGACGCTCGACTACATGCTAGCGAAAACAACAAGCTTGCTCGATACGCTCGTCGTCTATCCCGAAAACATGCTCAAGAATCTTCAACTAACTCGCGGACTCGTGTTCAGCGGACAGCTTTTGCTTGCCCTGACGCAGAAAGGGGTCGCGCGCGAGGACGCGTACGCGTGGACGCAAGCTGCTGCGATGAAAGTTTGGGACAAAGGCGGCGAGTACCAGAAGTTAATAAATAAAGACGCGGACATCTCTTCGCACTTATCGCAAGAAGAAATTGCCCGCGTCTTTGATCTGCGACATTACCTGCGCAATGTCGAAAAGGTTTTTGAAAGGGTTTTTAGCTAAGCCGTTACCAACACTGTGTAACGTAATTAGCTATTCCACTTCTCAGCCAGATTGCCGACGAAAGGAAGCTTGGTCATGGATCCGCCGTACGCTTTAATAGCTCCGTATATTAGTCCACCAAAAAGACCAATGAACCATACGATGTAGAGAAGAACAATAATTGCTCCGACCAGCCAAGCTAGGGTTTCTGATACCGAAGCAACCACCAACCCAAGTATAGTTCCGACAATCAATATTGCGAAGATTGCTACAGTTGCAGCAACCGACCACAGAATTGACTGGAGAGCGTGAAAGCGGACAAATTTATTTTCTTTTTCGATGAAGATCAGAATCAATGCCAAGATTCCGATTATGTAGCCAATCGCGGCGGTGATGTTGCCATCCAAACCAATCGCTGATTTTTGATTTTCCATAGCTTAAAGTGATCTCCTTTGGGGTTTGAAGTTTGAATTACTGCTTTACTTCCAAAATTTACGTGAAATCTATCATAAGACTTTGATAAATACAAGAAACTAGGCCACAATCTAGAATTTATTTTGGAGCTGTAGATGAAAGCAAAAGTTTATGTGACGTTAAAGCCGAGCGTGCTCGACCCGCAGGGCAAGGCGATCCACCATTCGGTCGAGCTGTTGGGCTTTGACGGGATCGGCGATATTCGGCAAGGGAAGTATTTTGAGATCGCGTTTGAGAACGACATCGCCGAGGACGCGGCTCGCGCGGCGGCAGAAAAGATCGGCAAGGACATTCTCGCAAATCCCGTGATCGAAGATTATCGGGTTGAGATAAGTAGTTGAGCAATCGAATAAAACTGACAGATGTTTCCGTTGTGCTCGCCGATATGCACGCGAAAGGAATTATCGGCAAGTATGCGGTAGGCGGAGCGTCTGCCGTTGCTTTCTATGCGGAACCGATAGCTACCAAAGACCTCGACATTTTTTTTCTTTTTGAACCGCCGCAGGACAATCTTATGCTTTCACTTGAGCCAATCTACGATTATTGTCGCGAAAATGGCTATAGCCACGATCATGAATTCATTTCAATTGGCGGATGGGATGTTCAATTTGTCGAGTCCGGCCACGATGAGTTGTGGAAGGATGCGTTGGCTGATGCGCGAACATTTACCTTCGACGGCAGCAGCATTGACGTGTTGGCGCCGGAACACCTTGCTGCAATGTGGTCAAGCGTTGCAAGGCCAAAAGACATTTTGAAGATTCTGCATTTTATTTCGTACGATGTACTCGACTCGGCCAAGTTGAAAAAGATTTTAGAGAGATTCGATATGATCGAAACGTGGAGAAAAATTCAGGCAGGCGTTCCGGATGAATTTAGATACTGAGACAAATTCAAGCGTGGCAATGTTTGTCGAACAGAAGCGAAAATATCGTGAGCATGTTCGAAATATGTCTCTCAGTGACAGGCTTCGGCAACTCGAGGCGCTACAGGAACAAACTTACGAAATCCTGCGCATCCGTGAGGCGAACGGCGGAAAACCGATCCCTGAGGATTGGCGGCGGTGGGCCAGGGCGCAGGAATCAATAAAAAAATGAAATTTGGCGTTGTAGTTTTTCCCGGTTCCAATTGCGATCACGACGCGTATCACGTCGTGTCGAAGCACGTCGGCCAGCCGGTCGATTTTATCTGGCACAAGGAGACGAATCTAAAAAGTTTCGACGCGGTGATCCTGCCCGGTGGATTTTCGTATGGGGATTATCTGCGGGCAGGTGCGCTTGCGAGATTTTCGCCTGTGATGAAAGCGATAAAAGATTTTGCTGCGGAAGGGAAATTTGTTTTCGGCATTTGCAACGGGTTTCAGATCCTGTGCGAGGCGGGCTTGCTGCCCGGTGCGTTGAGGCGAAACGCCGGTCCAAGTTGCTTGCCGGTCGCGACGTCCCACAG
>JANOGL010000181.1:0-7053 GCA_031405985.1 Acidobacteriota bacterium
CAGGCGACCGAATTTTTGTCACCGGCAAAAACTGGAAAAAGCTTTATGAGATAAAGATCAATGCTGCTCAATAAGATGGCCGACAACGACAAAAAATTTATGCAGCGTGCGATTGAACTCGCTAAGATCGGCGTCGAACAAAATCTCGGCGGGCCCTTCGGCTGTGTCGTTGTAAAGGAAGGCCGCGTCGTCGGCGAAGGCAATAATCGCGTCACTTCGACGAACGACCCGACCGCTCACGCCGAGATCATCGCGATTCGCGAAGCTTGTAAGTCATTGAATTCATTTCAGTTAGACGGCTGTACAATTTACACGTCGTGCGAGCCGTGCCCGATGTGCCTCGGTGCGATCTACTGGGCACGGCCAGAGAAAGTCTTTTTCGCATGCACGCGTGATGACGCTGCTGAAATTGGTTTCGACGACGACTTCATCTACGAGGAGCTTGTAAAAGCTAACACCGAGCGCGAGCTGGTTTTATTGAATATGATGCGCGACGAAGCTCTCGAAGTCTTCCGCGACTGGTCTGCTAAAACTGACAAGATCGAATATTGATGGAGTTCATCCTCAACGAAGAGACAATTTCGACTAACCTGCCGCCGGGTACGACCGTGCTCGATTTCGTTCGTTATCACAAGAGTCTAAAAGGAACAAAGATCGGCTGTCGCGAAGGCGATTGCGGCGCGTGCACGATACTCGTCGGTGAATTGACTGACGACAAAGTGCGCTATCGCTCGATGACATCGTGTTTGATGCCGCTCGCAAACGCCACCAGTAAACACATCGTCACCATCGAAGGCATCAATCCCGCCGACGGAAGCTTAACGCCCGTGCAGCAAGCGATGGTCGACGAGAGCGGAACGCAATGCGGCTTTTGCACAGTAGGTTTTGTCATGTCGCTGACCGGTTTCGGCATCGACGATACCGCCAAGACACCTGAAATGGCCGTCTCCGCCATTGACGGCAATATCTGCCGGTGCACAGGCTACAAGTCGATCGAGCGCGCCGCTTGTCGGATCAGTGAACAGTTAACAGTGAACAGTGAACAGTTCGTACCTCGATATTTCGAGGGAATCGCTGATCGGTTGGCGGTCTTGAACAACGTGACACAAAAGGCGGAAACACGACCAGTAGGGAGTGTGCCCTTCGTTGGAGGCGGAACGGATGTATATGTGCAAAGACTCGAGCATATGTCTGAGTCCGCCGCTAAACCACTTCTTTATGATGAGGCGCTTCGCGGTATCCGCGATCTCGGTGACAGCATCGAGATCGGAGCATCCGTGACCGTCACCGACCTGCTCGAATCGCCGGTCATGAACGCCGTTTTCCCTGATCTTTACAAGCACTTAAAGCTCGTCTCATCGACACCGATTCGCAACATGGCGACGCTCGCGGGCAACTTTGTCAATGCCTCGCCGATCGGCGACATGACGGTCTGGTTCCTGGCTCTCGACGCCGAGATCGTCTTAAGCTCCCCTCCTTACGAAGGAGCGGTGGTCGCCGTTTCGGCGGACGGGGTGGTTCTCTCTCGAACTATCAAACTGCGCGATTTTTACTTGGGCTACAAACAACTCGCCAAGCAGCCCGACGAGATAATTACAAAAATCAGGTTTAGAAAACCGACCGGCGATTTTCGCTTCAATTTCGAAAAGGTCTGCAAACGCACGTATCTCGACATCGCGACGGTCAACACAGCGATTTCGCTTACGTGCTCCCCTCCTTACGAAGGAGGGGTGGCAGCGGCTTCCGCTGACGGGGTGGTTCTCTCCGACGCACATGTCGCCGCCGGCGGCGTCGCGCCGATACCGCTTTATCTGAAAGAGACATCTGAGTTTTTGCGTGGTAAAGAAGTGACCGAAGAAACCATCACTGCCGCAAACGAAATCATGCAATCCGAGATCTCGCCAATCTCGGACGTGCGCGGAACAGAACAATATAAACGGCTGCTGCTCAGACAGCTTTTTAGGGCGCATTTCGTCGAATTATTTGAGCAGAATACGGTATAATTGAGCTATGAAAACCGTTGTGATAGAAGGCGAAAACGGCGATTTCACGATGATGCGCCACGGCAAAAACATCAAGGACATGGACCGCTCTTTTGACCTTGAGTTTTGGCAGCGTCAGAGCGACGCGGCGAGATTTAACGCCGCATGGGAGCTAGTCGAATTCTATCTAAGATATAAGAACATCAATGAGTCCAGACTTCAAAGAGATATTGTCCACTTTCAACGAACACGAGGTTAAATATCTCATCGTTGGGGCCTACGCTGTAATCAAATACTCGGAGCCGCGCTATACGAAAGACTTGGACATTTGGGTTGAACCGTCGGCAGACAACGCACCACGAGTTTACGCCGCGCTAAAAGCTTTCGGTGCTCCGATGAGTAAGCTGACTGAGAGCGATTTTGCAACTGACGGCTTTTTTCAAATGGGCCGCCCGCCGGTTCGCATAGATATTTTGATGTCGATCGACGGAGTGGAATTTGTTGACGCGTGGCCAAATCGGCAGGAAGGTGACTTCGACGGAATTCCCGCGAATTTTATCAGTGCCGATGATTTGATAACAAATAAATCAATTTCGGCTCGTCCGCAGGACACCATCGATATCGAGTCAGTGAAGAATGCTCGATTAAGGAACAAATGTTGAAGGCGACTTAGTCGTTAGTCAGCCTTTTAAGACTCATGTTGTTGAGTGGCTCGAAGTATGAACATGTGGATCAGAACCGTTCAAATCATCGCCTTCACTCTGTTGATTCACTTCGGATCGCTCGCAATTTATTCATGCACTTGCATTACGACGCCCCTAGACAAACGATTCAGGAGAGCAGAAGCCGTATTTATCGGAAAGTATACAGACAAAGTACCCGAAGATAAGACAGAGATTCAGAACAATAAATCAGGTCTGCTGATTTTCGAGGTCATAAAGAGCTGGAAAGGTATTCGCAAGGAATATGTCGGAATCGACCTCATGGATTTTCCAAAATCAAGTGGTACATGCCCAATTCTCGATAGGTTTGACTAGGATATTGAATACCTAGTTTTTGGCTACGGTAAAGCTCTCAAAATTGAGGTCGAATGTTCTGATACAAAACCTTTGAAGGCTAGCTATAACGAAACCGTGAAAGAAATCAGCAAATTAAATAGCTTTTGGTTTCGCTTCAAGTCACGCGCTTGGCCCTTATAGATATTTTTTGCAATGAAAAACATCGACTCACATTCACACGTTCGTGGCGAGAGTGTTTATCTCGACGATATTCCGCTCGTTGAGGGGACGCTGTTCGCGTGTGTTTTTGATTCGGCGATTGCACACGGAAAACTCAACTCGATAGACACGAGCGAGGCTGACCGAATCGAAGGCGTTGTGCGCGTGATCACGGCAAAAGACTTGATCGGCGAAAATCAGATCGGCGGTATCGTGCCGGACGAGCCGCTGCTTGCAGACGGCGAAGTACATTTTGTAGGCCAGCCGATAGCGATTGTCGTCGCGACGAGCGAAACGCTGGCTCACAAGGCCGCGAAAAAAATCACCGCCGACATCGAACCGCTCGAGGTCGTCACCGATCCGCGTGTTGCGGCGGCGAATGGCGACTTGATCGTTCCGCCGAAAAAGTTCGTTCTCGGCGACACGGCGTCGGCGTTTGCGAATTGCGAGCACGTCTTCGAGGGCAAGACCGAACAGAACGGTCAGGAACATCTCTACATCGAGACGCAGGGCGCCTATGCCGTGCCAACCGAGAATGGCGGTTTGAAAGTTTATTCATCGACACAGGGACCGACGGCGGTTCAGCGAGCGGTTTGTCGTGTGACTGGCCTAGCCATGCACCAAGTTGAGGTCGATGTGCAGCGGCTCGGCGGCGGATTTGGCGGTAAGGAAGATCAGGCTAATTGCTGGGCCGGCATCTGTGCAGTCGCAACGCAGCTGACAAATCGGCCCGTAAAATATGCTCTTCACCGCATGGAAGACATGCGGATGACCGGCAAGCGCCATCCGTATTCGTCCGATTACAAGGTCGGCCTTGATAAAGATCTGAAGATCGTCGCCTACGAAGCATCGTTCTACCAAAACGCCGGCGCCGCGTGCGATCTCTCGCCGCCCGTGCTCGAACGCACGCTGTTTCATTGCACCAACTCATATTTCATCCCAAACGTCACCGCGACAGCGTATTGCTGCCGCACAAATCTACCGCCGAACACGGCGTTTCGCGGCTTTGGCGGGCCGCAGGGAATGTTCGTCATCGAGTCGGCCATCGCCCACGCCGCGGAAAACCTCGGCGTCGCGGCGAGCGAAATTCAGCGTGCGAATTTGATCGACGACGGCGATGAATTCCCGTACGGACAAATTGCAGAAAGTGATGCGATTACGAGCTGGGCGCAGGCCGATGACAAATTTAGTTTCGCAACGTTACAAAAAGAAGCGGTCGAGTTTAACGCATCGTCAAAATATTTAAGGAAGGGCGTCGCGGCGATGCCGGTGTGCTTTGGCATCTCGTTTACAAAGACGCCGATGAATCAGGCTCGCTCGCTCGTTCATGTTTACACCGACGGTTCGATCGCCGTCTCGACCGGCGCCGTCGAGATGGGTCAGGGCGTGAATACAAAGATGGCGCAGGTTGCGGCGAAGATGTTTGGTCTCGACATTGACGCAGTTAAAGTCCATACGACCAACACTTTACGGATCGCAAACACCAGCCCGACTGCCGCGTCCGCCGCCGCCGACCTCAATGGCAAAGCAACGCAGCTTGCGTGCGAGACGATTCGCACTCGTTTGTTCGAGGTCGCAAAAGAACTCGTTGAAGCAGCAAGCATCGACGACCTTTCCCTCGCTGACGGCTTTGTTTATCGCAACGGTGAAAAGACTTCGCTTGCGTGGGCTTCGCTCGTAATGGAGGCGCATCTTCGGCGAATTAACCTCAGCGAGCACGCGCATTACGCGACACCGGGCATAGGTTTTGACTGGACGACGGCGAAGGGACATCCGTTCGCGTATCACGTTTACGGCACGGCGATCGTCGGCGTAACGGTTGATTGTCTTCGCGGGCGCTACGAGGTCGATTACGTAAAATGCTGTCACGATTTTGGCACGTCGATGAACACGGCCGTCGATCTCGGCCAGATCGAAGGCGGCATAGTCCAGGGCCTCGGCTGGATGACGATGGAAGAGGTCGTTTACGATGCCGACGGCCGTCTGCGTTCAAACGCACTGTCAACCTACAAAGTGCCGGACATCTACTCCGTACCAAAAGAAATCGCCGTTCTGCCACTTGAAACCTCTCGCGACAATCTTGCGATCTTCAACTCAAAAGCCGTCGGCGAACCGCCGCTCATGTACGGCATCGGCGCGTATTTTGCTATTCGAAACGCCGTAAGAGCCTACACCGATTGTTCACCGGAATTCGATCTTCCGTTCACGCCGGAGAAGGTTTTGATGAACTTGTATTCAAGACCTTAATAGTCCCACAAGCCGCTAGAAAGAAATGCGTAACTGAAAAGCCCCACAAGCGTTGGAATCCCAATTATCGTGGTTGCCATTATAACCACAACGCCTTTGTTGACGCCGATCTTATTTATCATCTCCCGGTTCTTTCGTCCTCCGAGACTCGCCAACCACGTGACCAGCAACAATATCCAAACGATTTGCCAAAAAAATGGCGACAGGTATGGCGACTGATACGCATAACCATGAAGTCCCGCGATTGCCACTAGCGAAATTGCTGACTCAACAAGGTCGTAAAACTTAACTTCGTCGGTTCGAAAATATAAATAGATCCTACCGAGTAATGTAAAAACGACAAGAACGGCAATAATCCAGAAGTAAATAATCCAAAATTGCATAATGATCTTTTTCAAAATAACTCGGACGCAATATTTGTCGTCAAAACTAATCTGCAAAATTATATCGAATTTTTATCGAAACCTCGTCAATCACACTCATTGCTGCGGTAAAATCTTCTAAGTGTCGAAAGAACTCGAAATCTGGCAATTCATCGCCTCGCATCTGAAAAATGATGTGCGTGTAATGCTGCTTGTCGTCGCCGACAGCCATGGCAGCAGTCCGGGACGAGCGGGTTACAAAATGGCAATCGCTGCGAACGGCGAATTAGCGGGGAGCATCGGCGGTGGTGTGATGGAAGTGCAGCTTGTGGAGCAAGCCAAAGTAAAAAGTAAAAAGGCAAAAGGCAAAGATGCAGCTGAAATTACCGAGCAAGTTCATAGAAAAGATGTTCCGAATTCGAGCGGAATGATTTGCTCTGGTAGGCAGACCGTTATTGTCAAAGAGTTGTCGTTCGACGATTTGAAAGCGGTCGAGAGCGTGATCGACTGCCTTAAAACTCGGACGGAGAGGGTTCTGGAGATTTCACACTTGTCCTTTCACGTTATTGATAACACGCGAGATAACGCTCAATATTATTTTTCACAAACGAGCGAAGCGGAATTTGTCTATCAGGAGCGGCTCGGTCATAAACACAGACTTTTTATCGTCGGCGGCGGTCATTGCGCGCTGGCGTTGAGCGCGTTGATGTCGCGGCTGGGATTTCACATCTCGATCTTTGACGACCGGCCCGATTTGAACACGCTTGAGAAAAATCGCTTTGCAAACAGGATCACTGTTATAGATTCGTACGAAAAGATCGCGGATCACGTGCCGTCGGGAGACGAAAGTTATGTCGTCGTGATGACGATCGGTTACAAGTTTGACGAGATCGTCATTCGCAAATTGTTTGACAAAGACTTCAAATATTTTGGCGTGCTTGGCAGCAAGGCAAAAATGAAAACTCTGTTGGCAACACTCTCTGTCGAAGGTTTTTCGCCGGAAAAACTCGCCCGCATCGACACGCCGATCGGCCTCGCGATCAACAGCCGCACGCCTGAGGAAATCGCAGTCTCTATCGCCGCCGCGATCATCGCAGTTAAAAACTCCTAATTACCCGCAAATCACCCATTTGTGCGCCGTTCTTGTGCTAGAATCACTCTCGCGAGAAGCCAAGCGGACGCAGCAGATGCACAGCAAGCAGATCTCTAAACCTAGCAAACGCGGCTATTTACGCAATCTAATCG
>JANOGL010000188.1:0-3289 GCA_031405985.1 Acidobacteriota bacterium
TCGTCGTAGGCGTTTGTGATCCAGTTAAGTTCGGCCTCTTTGTCACCAAGTATATTGAATCGCGATTCACGATTTTTTGGCGGCAAGAACGATTCGAGTTCGCCAAGTTTTTTTCCAAACACGCCGGTTGTGAGATAAACGCAAACGCCTAAAAAACCTAATGCGATCAGCGCCCGCAGCGGCGTCACCCTCTTCACCGGCGAGTCATGACGAAACTTGAACAGCCCGAGAATATAGGCGCAGATCGCGAGGCCGATGACGATCCAAATTATCAACACGACTTCGCGTGTAAGAATCACGCCGTAGTTCAGCGCACCACCGGTCAAAGCTGCCGCGCCCCAAACGAGATCGACGTTAGATAAAAACTTCATGGCCGCCGCGACTTCGAGAAAGCCCATCACGACTTTGACTGAATTTAACCAGCCGCCAGATTTTGGCAGCGACGAGAGCAAACGCGGAACGGTTGCCAAAACAAAGAACGGCAATGCAAAAACGGTCGAGAAAACTAACATTCCCAGCAGCGGCATTTTCCAATCGCCTTGTGCCGTCGAGACGAGAATCGTCCCGATGAACGGCGACGTGCACGTAAACGACGTCAGCGTGAACGTCAGTCCCATCAGCAACGCTCCGATGTAAGCGCTGCCCTTGCCCTCTTCGGTGCGAGTAATTTTGTCGAGTTTGCTAAGCAGCGACGACGGAATGGTGATCTCGTAAAAGCCGAACAGATTGAACGCAAAGAACAAAAAGATCGCCGCGATGAAGAGATTTACCCACGGATTTGCGGCAAATAGATTTATGCCGGCCGCGCCAAACGCAACCGCGAGCAGCATCCCGAGCAGGGAAAAAGTTGCGATGATGCCGACGGAATAAACGGTCGCGAGCTTCAGTGTTCGGACACGATCGCCGTCCGAGTGCTTCATAAAATACGAAACCGTAATCGGTATCATCGGAAAAACGCACGGCGTCAGCAGCGAGATCGCGCCGAACGTGATCGCGAGCCAGATGAAGGGCCAAAGATCTGTTGTTTGTTGTCGGTTGTCAGTAGCCGGTCGGTTTTGCTGACCACCGTTCACCGACAGTTGACCACTTTTCTTACCGTCTTCAACGCCGGCCAGTGTAACTTTTATGGTCTTTGGGGGTAGACAGAGCGTGTCGTTGCAAAGTTGAAATCGCACATCGAGTGCGAGCGTGTCTGCAGAGACATCAGCCTTTGCTTTTAACGGCACAGCGAATGTCACCGTATTCTCGAAAAATTTTGTTTCGAGTGGTTTGCCGTCTTCGCCGACGAAGAGTTCCTCGATTTTTTGTATCGGTTTCGGCGAAGTAATCTTGCCCGCGATCTCGAACTGCGAACCGTCGGAAACCTTGATCGTCGTCGCGATCGGCCCGCCTTTTGGCTGTTCTAGGGCGTAGAGGTGCCAGCCGGATTCGATCTCCGCCTTGAGATCGGCTTTTACGTTCTCCCCAGCCGTGAGAGTTTTGCTTTTTGCATCGGATATTAGGCTCCAACTCGACGGATTTTGAGCCAAAACCGCCGATGAAAAGATGATGCCGAACAGCAGAGCGCGAAACGCAAAACCAATCATAATCGCCACGTAACCAAACCAAAACTATAACATTTCCGCAGATTTAGCTGAATTTTCGCCCCGCGAATCTTTTGCACAAATCTTGACGCTAACTTATAATAAACGTCTTTACAGTTATTGCCGATTTTTACTTTTTTATTCCGTCGGAGGATTTGATTTTGCCAAAGACCGCAACTCGCGAAAAAGATATTAAGGCGACTGCCAAAACGTCTGCTAACGGTGGCGGCGGCATGACTGACTTCGTCGATGTCGAACTGGCGATCGCTGAATACAAAAAACGTCGTAAATCACAGATCGAATCGATAAAAAAGACAGACAAGAAGTTTCTCCGCGAATTGCTTTACCACATGGTGCTCGGCCGTCGCTTTGAAGAAAAATGCGCCGAGGTCTATCGAATGGGCAAGATTGGCGGCTTTTGCCACCTTTACATCGGTCAGGAGGCGATCGGCGTCGGGTCGATGATGGCGCTTGAAAAGACAGACATGGTCATCACGGCCTATCGCGATCACGTACAGGCGATGATAAAGGGCATGACGCCTGAGAACGTAATGGCCGAGCTCTACGGCAAAGCCGGCGGCTGCGTTGGCGGTAAAGGCGGCTCGATGCATATGTTTTCGAAAGAGCTCGAATTTTACGGTGGTCACGGCATCGTCGGCGGACAGATCGGCGTTGGGACGGGCATGGCCTACGCCGCGAAGTATAAAAACTCGGGACAAGTTACGCTCTGCTTTTTTGGCGAGGCGGCTGTAAATCAGGGCATCTTTCACGAATCGCTCAACATGGCTCAGCTTTGGAAGCTTCCCGTGATTTACATTTGCGAAAACAACCAATACGGCATGGGCACGTCGCAAAAACGCGCCATGAGCATCGCCAGCATCGCGAAAAAAGGCGAAGCGTATGACATGGCGAACGAGTTTGTCGACGGCATGGACGTAATGGCCGTCCGCGACGCGACGCTGCGTGCTATCGAACGTGCGCGCAAAACGAGCGAGCCGACGCTGCTCGAGATCCGCGCTTACCGTTTTATGGGCCACTCGATGTCCGATCCGGGCAACTACCGCACACGCGACGAGATCCTCAAATATCAGGAACGCGACCCGATCGTGCTCTTTAAGGACAGTTTGAAAGAAGCAAAAGTTTTGAGCGACAAAGATTTTGACGAGATCGAGCAAGAGGCTGTCGCAGCGGTCGAACGTGCGGTTAAGTTCGCCGACGAAAGCCCGCTGCCGGATGAAAGCGAACTGATGACGCATGTGTATGCGTAGGCAAGATTTTTCAACGCTAAGATGCAATGACGCAAAGTTTGCATATTTTGCTTTGCGACTTTGCGTTAAAGAAAGTTATAGAATTTATGGCGGTTTTGACTATACGCGATGCGCTGAATCAGGCGTTGCGTGAAGAAATTTTGAGAGATGAAAACGTCTTTGTCATGGGCGAAGAGGTTGCCGAGTACGATGGCGCGTATAAGGTGACGCGCGGGCTGTGGAAAGAGTTTGGCGACAAGCGCGTTGTCGATACGCCGATCACTGAGCTTGGTTTTGCGGCGGTTGGCGTCGGGGCGGCGATGGCCGGCTTGCGACCAGTGATCGAGTTTATGACGTGGAACTTCTCGATCCTCGCCGCCGATCAGATCATCAACCATGCCGCCAAGATGTTCTACATGTCGGGCGGTCAGTTCAAGGTCCCGATTGTCTTTCGCGGCC
>JANOGL010000224.1:0-14437 GCA_031405985.1 Acidobacteriota bacterium
TGGCGTCCTGTTTCGACGGGAGATCGCGGAACACGATGAAGCTTATCGAAAAGCAAAGGTCGCTGAGTTCGAAGACAAGTTCGCAAACCCGTACGTCGCGGCCGAACGCGGCTATATCGACGAGATTATTGAGCCAAAATATACTCGTCCAAAGCTCATCCGTGCGTTGTCACTATTGCAAAATAAGCGTGATAGTAATCCGCCGAAAAAGCATGGCAATATACCGCTTTAAGTTTTACTTTAACTATTGCTAACACAGCATTTTAGAATTAGTTACATTGTAAACTTCAAGTAATCACTCATCTATAAATGTCCGACTCAATCGCACAACGTCCGACCTATGCCGAAATAAATTTAGATAATCTAGCCTCTAATTTTCACACCTCGAAACAATTCTTAGGAGGCAACATCAAGTGCATGGCCGTCGTAAAAGCCGACGCTTACGGACACGGTGCGATTGAATGTGCGAAACGTCTTGAAAAGGAGGGCGTCGATTGGTTTGGAGTCGCAATTCCAGAGGAAGGCGTTGAGTTGCGTAAAGTAGGCATCAAGTCACCAATTCTCTGTCTCGGTTCTTTTTGGCCGGGACAGGAATCGATGATCTTAGAGAATAACCTGACGCCAGTGATCTTCGATCTGGACACAGCCGCCTGCCTTTCGCGCGCTGCTGGAAACAAGAATGTCGATATTCACATCAAGATCGACACCGGCATGGGACGCGTCGGCATCCGTTACGAAACAGCTGCGCCTTTTGCAGAGGCCTTAAGAACTTTTCCGAATCTCACAGTCACAGGTTTGATGACGCATTTTGCCGTGGCGGAAGACCCTGCGCAAAGCGAGTTCACGCGGCTTCAAATCTCACGCTTCAATGACGTTTGCGATGCGTTTGCACACTCCGGACATCAACCTCAGCTATTTGATCTTGCAAACTCGCCCGGCGCGATCTTACATCCCGATTCACGTGGCAACATGGTGCGTCTTGGCGGCGCATTGTATGGCCTTCTCGATGACATATTGCCCAACGCAACTGAGCGTCCGATTTTGAAGCCTGTGCTTTCGCTTCGGTCGCGCATCGCTCAGGTTAAAATTATTTCAAAAGGCGAGAGTCTTGGCTACGGTCGAACGTTTACAACGAAACGAGAGTCGCTAATCGCGCTTGTTCCGATTGGTTATGCCGACGGCTATTCGCGAGGCCTCTCGAACAAATGCGAGGCGATCGTTAACGCAAGCATCGTGCCGGTGGTTGGTCGGGTATCGATGGACTGGACGCTGCTGGATGTAACAGATGTCAGCAATGTAAAAGTCAACGATGAGGTAGTTTTTATCGGCAGCGATGGAACAAACGAAATAGCCGCCGGCGATCTCGCACGCGAACTCGGTACTATCGGATACGAAATTACGTGCGGTATTTCAGCGCGCGTGCCGCGAGTATTTACCGAACGATGATGTGCTCATTCGAATGGAAGCATTTTTTTGTCAGGCTTTACGAACGAACGTTTGAAGCCGAGATTTTCGACCGTGCTGCACAGGTCGCGTTTTATTTTTCGTTTGCAGTCTTTCCGTTACTTTATTTTCTTGTTAGTCTCTTCGGACTCGTTATCGAATCGTCCGAAGGTTTACGCGGCGAACTTTTTTCTTATCTTCGACAAATCTTACCGAGTGCGGTATTTGATCTTGTGAGAAAAACGATCGATGAGGTCGTTGCAAACAGCACAGGCGGCAAGGCCACGCTCGGACTTGTCATCACACTTTGGTCAGCGTCAGCGGGTATCGATACTCTTCGTAGCGCGCTAAATGCGATCTACAAACTAAAAGAAACACGTTTGTGGCTTCGTACAAAATTAGAATCGGTGATCTTGACGTTCATAATTTCTCTGCTTGCTGCGCTGACGCTCACGATCGTTTTTTACGGTTGGCAACTCTTTCAGTATTTACTTGCGAATATCGGTTTACAAGTTACGTCGCCCCTGGTCTTAGTGACGATACAATGGATTTCGGCCTTATTGGTTATGCTTTTTGCGTGCGAGATAATATACAATCTGCTGCCGAACTTTAAGAGGCTGCGCTGGATATGGATCACGCCCGGCTCGATCGTGGCAATCGTGTTGTGGCTGATCCTGACCGGCGGCTTTAGGCTTTACTTAAGTTATTTCAACAGTTACAACAAAGCTTACGGCTCGCTCGGCGCGGTTATGATTATGATGCTTTGGCTCTATCTGACGGCGACGGCGTTGATGATCGGCGGCCTGATAAACTCTGTACTACACGAAATGGACGGTGAAGAAGATTAGCCACAGAGCACACAGAGGACACAGAGAAAAAGACAAATAACAACCACAGATGGACACAGATAAAGACAGATAAGACTCAGAAAATTATTTACACGACATCTGTGTCCATCTGTGTTTATCTGTGGTTAAAATTTCCCTCTGTGTCCTCTGTGGCAAAATTCTTTTATGGACATAAAAATCGGCGACAAATTTTCTACGACGCGTGAGATCACGGATGAGTTGATACGAGCGTTTGCAGAGCTTTCGGGCGATCACAATCCGATTCATCTCGACCAAGAATTTGCTGCCAAAACTCAATTTGGCAAGCGTATCGCTCACGGCATGTTGAGCGGCGCGTTTATCTCGGCAGTCCTCGGTTACGAATTTCAGGAACGCAAGATCGTCTATCTCTCACAAACCATGAAGTTCGTGGCCCCGGTTTTTATCGGCGACACTATCACGACGACAGCGACCGTTGTTCGAATGCGTGAAAGCAAAGGCATCGTAATTCTCGAAACCATTTGCACAAATCAAAACGACGAAGTCACGCTCAAAGGTGAAGCCGCCGTGATGATCTTACCGTAAACAATCGCCATCTTCAGGACGCGATGTTATATTCACGATATGTCATTGATGCTTGACGAAATTTTTGAGCAGCCTGCTGTCCTCGAAAAGACGCTCGCGGCCGAGAATGAAAAATACAAAAAACTCGGCTCTTTTTTAAAACAGAAAGACATCGATCTTGTTGTCATTGTCGCTCGCGGAAGTTCGGATAACGCGGCGCTATTCGGGCGTTATTTGATCGAGGTCACTTGTGGCATTCCGGTTTCGCTCGCGGCGCCGTCGGTTTACACGCTTTACAACGCAAAATTGAATTTAAGCCGCGCTCTCGTCGTAGGCGTGTCTCAATCGGGCGAAGGCGTCGATATAAATCTCGTTCTCGAATCAGCAAAAAAGGCCGGTGCGACGACGCTCGGCATCACAAACGAAGCGGCGTCGAGCATGGCGTCAATCGTCGATGAAACTTTGCTCATACACGCAGGACGCGAGCGTTCGGTCGCGGCGACAAAAACTTACACTGGTCAGATGCTTCATTTTTATATGTTGGCGTCGGCTCTCGGCGGCGAAGACCAAGGTATTGAAAGCATTCCAAACTTCGCAAATCTCTCGCTCGAGCTAAAAGACAAAGTCGCCGATCTCGTTGACCGCTATGTCTTTATGGACAACTGCGTCGTAGTCGGCCGCGGGATGAATTATGGCAATTCGTATGAGCTTGCGTTAAAGCTGATGGAAACGTGTTATGTCGTCGCCGAACGATTCTCTTCTGCCGATTTTTTTCACGGCCCGCTTGCGATCGTTGAGCGCCGCTTCCCTGTCGTGATGTTTGCTCCGACCGGTGTTACGCAAAAAAGCAGCATCGAATTGCTTCACCGGCTTCACGAACTCGGCGCAGATTGTCTGTCGATTACAAACGACATAGAAATCTCAAAACTCTCGCCGAACAGCCTCACGCTGTCACCTGAGATCGGCGAATTTCTTTCACCGATACCTTTTATAATCCCGGCGCAACTCTTCGCAGCGCTCTTGTCCGAGGCAAAGGGCATAAACCCCGACGCGCCGCGTTCGCTCGAAAAAGTTACAAAGACAATTTAGGAAGTTTGCCACCGAGAACACCGAGGTCACAGAGATATGCGTCTTATTCCTTCACGCAATATTTTCGCACCAAAGTTGATTGTCAATGCACGTTTCAAACCGGTTGCTTTTAGATAAGACAGAACCTGTGCCAGTGAGACGTCGGCGAGTTTGGTGAGTGATTTGATTTCGACGATGACTTCGTTTTCGACAAGAATATCGAGTCGTTGACCCTTAATGATTTTTTCCTTATAAATCACATCTATCTCGACTTGTCTCCGGTCACGAATTCCCCGTACTCTGTGGCTAGATTCCTTAGTTTCCTGACGCGTTTAGGAGAGCCTCGCGCATGGCGGCGGCGGTGCGCCAGCGGTCTTCGGTGTGTTTGGCCAGAGCGGTTTCGATGACAAGAGCGACGTTGTGCGGCACGTCGTTTACGCGGCTGAGGATCGGAATAATAGGCTTTTCGAAGATCGCTTTGACGGTTTCGGAGATGCCGGCTTTTGGGCTGATGTCGAGCGCGTGCTTGCCGGTCAGCAAACTGTAAGCCGTCATTCCGGCGGCGTAAATATCGGACGGCGGCCGCACTTCTTTAAAGTCGCGCACTTGCTCTGGCGGCATATAGGCGATAGTTCCGGCGACGTCGCCGACCATCGTCACGCCGCTCATGCCGGTTTGTTGAAAACTTTTAGACAGCCCAAAGTCGGTGAGCTTCGCGGTCGAGTTTGGAAAATCGCCGTCAACAAGAATGTTTTGCTCCTTGATATCGCGGTGCACAAAACCTTTTGTGTGAGCAAAGTCGAGTGCGGCGAGCGTCTGCTCCATGATGCTCACAACTTGTTTGTAATTCAACCGGCCGCCGTTATGTTTCGACAACCTTGAAGCGTCCATGCCGGTGACGAACTCGGTGACGAGATAGATGATCCCGTTGTGCGTGCCGTGCTCAATATAGCTGACGATGTGCGGATGCTGCAGCGATGACGAGACTTCGATCTCGCGAAGAAAGCGTTTTACCGATTGATCGCTCACCGCGACTTCGGGAAGCAGAGTTTTTATCGCGACGGCGCGTCCGTCTTGCACTGAACGCCCAAGCATAACGCTGCCCATACCGCCCTGACCGATCACACGGATCATCTGATAGTTCGGTATCGGCTGCGGGTTTGCTTTTAACTTCTCGCGGCAATCGTCGCAGAGGTAAGTCATTCGCGAATCGGGACGCGAAGCTTCTGCGACCGACGGAGCGTTGCAATTCAGACACGAAATTTTAACAACTGACGGCATCGAGTCTTGAGAGACGGACGCGTCGTTGTATTCTTCGAGGCCGGACGTGACTTCGACTTCGAGGATCGTTTCGCCGCCCTGAATTCGGTCGCCGCTTTTTAAGTAAGCGGTTTCGACGCGCATTCCGTTGACGAATGTTCCGTTTGTTGAGCGCAGATCGCGGATGAAAGCCTGCGGCGGAGCAATTTCGAGAATGCAGTGATGACGTGAGAAGAAAGGATCTTGCGGGAGACAAAAGTGCGCGTTCTCACTTCGCCCGATCATAAACGTTTCATGCTGATCAAAGGCAAACGATCGCCCTGTTTGCGGGCCGGCGACAACATTCAGGCTAACGCGCATCAATTATTATTGTGAAGATTATTTTACATTCCCGCAAGACCGCCGCCGATGACAGCCACGCCGTAGATGATTAAAAACAAAATTAGCAGTGCGAAGTAGATCGCACCGGTGACGATGCCGCCGATGGCGAGGCCTCGTCCACCGTAGGTTTGCGGATCTTTTTTGCTCTTTTGCATGGCGATAAACCCGGTGATCATAGCCGCCGGACCGAGTAGCACGCCGATGTAGCAGCACCAGCCGATGGTCAGGCTGCCAATACCGAGACACAACGAAACGATCGCGAGCGTTTGATCGGGGGAGCGCGTCGCCGAATACGCCGTCCCGAACATCTGCGGCTGCGCTTGCGGCTGTTGCCATTGCATGGGCGGCTGCGCCGGAGGCGGAGAGGTTTGCGGCCAGTTCACAGGATTTGTTACGCGGGCCTGATCCATTACCATCGTCGGCGGATCGTCCGCGAATCTCGGTTCCGCGGGCAGAATGGTCAGCATCTCGCCGTCCTCGAGACAGAAGTTGAGCGCTTCATCAGTGTAAGTTTTATTGCAACGCGGACATTGTTTCATAATTTAGAATTGACAACGGAGAATTGAGAATTTTGTTTCGTTGTCTAGGTTGCTCGCTCCTTTATGAATTGCCACTAGCTTTAGCTAGTGGACAGAACTCCAACAGATTCCCTGGCTTTAGCCGAATAGTGGGCTAAAGCCCATAGACTTTATTGTATTTTTTCCACTAGCTAAAGCTAGTGGCAATTGATTCTCCATTCTCACTTCTCAGTTCTCAACTACCTTCTGACCTCAAAATCCTTAAACGCGATCTTGAGTGCATTCGAAGCATAGATGCCAACGACGCCGTTCGGGTAGCCGTGGGTGTTCTTTATCGAATTTACCTTCGTGCCGTTGATGTAAAGATCGACGCTCGCAGTGCCGTCGCGAACCTCGAGCGTGTTGGACGCCGTCCCCTCGCGGATCGCGTCCGAGCGTGACCAATTGACGACAGCAGTTTCGTTTTTCGGACTGTGACGAACGACGCGATAGCGTTTACGTTTCGCATCGATAAGAAACGCGTAACCTTGCTGCAGCGGCGTCGGGTTGCTGTGAAAAACAACGCCGAAGCCAAGATTGGTCTCGATGTTCTCAACGTTTCTGACCGTAATGCGCGTGTCGCTGCCGACCGATTTTTGATCGTCGGTTCCGGCGAGCACGTAATAAAAACTCTTCTCGTGATTCTGCACAAACAACTCACCGTCCGTGAACTCGACCGCCGCAAACTTTGCCGAGTCGGGTATCCAATCTGCAAGATCGATCGTCGTCAACGCCGGGCGATCCGAGGTGCTCGTCGTCGTGCTCGTCGAATTCGTCGTGCCCTTGTTCGAAGTGCTCTTATTCGCGGTCGTGTTCGCGATGTTCGACGCAATGTTATCGGCCTGCGAGCCGATGTACGCGAGCATGCCGACAAATCCGCCACCGCAAATTAAAACAATGCCGCCGAGAATGAGCAGCACCCACAGCCACGTCTTTGAAGATTTCTTCGGCGGCTGCATCGAATACGCCTGACCTTGGGGCGGAACATTCCAACCGCCCTGCACTCCCGGCTGCTGCGCGGGCGGTTGTTGTGGCTGTGCCGTCGCCCGCGTCTCGTTCAACAATACGGTCTGCGGCATCTGCTGGCCTGCGGCCTGCGTCAACACCGAACCGTCTTCGAGACAGAAGTTAAGATTGTCGTCTGGATATGTTTTCTGACAGCGTGGACAAACTTTCATGCGTCTTCCTCGTTTTTTGAAGCTAAACAAATACCGCGGACATTATAACACCCGTATCAGCCGACGCGCACGTGTCAATCAAACTGAATGAAGTAAACTGTTTCGGAAGAGATAAATAGTTATGTGTGGACGTGCGTCACAAGCGGAGATCGAGGCCTATAAAGAAAAAATCGCCGGGTGGCTTGAGCCGAAGGACTTTGTGCCGCGGCGGAATCTACGCCCGACCGAGCCGGCGTGGATAGTTGCGCGGCGTGGCGACGGCTTGATCAAGACATTGAACGCGCGTTGGTGGTGCCAGTGGGACGGCTCTCGCTCATTCGAGACAAAATTCCCTACCTTCAACGCACGTGTCGAGACAATGCACTCTAAAAAGCTCTGGCCCGATCTTTTGCAGAAAGGGCAGCGGTGCCTGTTTCCCGTGGACAGTTTTTACGAGTGGCCGGTTAAGGGCCGTGGGCTGCCGCCGGTTGAGATATTTGTAAAGAGTCGCGCGCCTTATGCGCTCGCGGGTTTATGGAGTAGATATTTCGAGGGTCCGTCTGCTGATCTAAGGCGATACTCATTTACGACATTCACGACCGAGCCGAACGAATTTATGCGCCCCATCCACGAAAAAGCAATGCCCGTCATTCTCAACACAATCGACGAACAGCGCGCATGGCTCGAGACCGGTGACGAATCTCTTCTTCGACCGTATGAAGGCGAAATGGAATTCGATCAACTCAATGACACGCTCGAACACCTTTACCCCGACGAAAACCGAAAGTTTTGAGAGGTAAAGGAAAAAACGACGTGGGGATATGTCGCTCGACAGATTTTGAATTAAAGAATCGTCTTACCCAATGCCGATAGGATCAGCTCGCAGGCGAGTTCGACGGTGGCGGTCAGGTCGGCGATGTCTTGACCGCGTCGCAATCGCATGACTTTAGCCGTGGGTTTCAACCCACGGTAGATTGAAAAACAAGAACCTCGTCGCGTAGCGACGACTGAATCAATCGAAAACATATCGTTCATCGTAATCTATCCCATGCAATTTCAATAACGAAATATACTCATCCTGAAAATTCTGCTTTTGGTGATGTTCGCGTTGGTTGCGAATGTATTCGATAACATCCGGAGCCTGCGATTTGCTCACAGAGAAAATTCCATAACCGTCCTGCCAACCGAACTTTGACAACTCTGGGAATTCCTCATGGATCCATTTCGACGATTCGCCCTTTAACCATTGTGCGATCTGGCTCGGAGCGATGGATGGTTTTGCCATGATCAGAGCGTGAATATGAGTCTCAATGCCGCCGACGTGCAACGCGGTCATATCATGTTTCCGAGCAATGCCGCCAATGTATGCCCAGACACGATTTTCAATTTGTTGGTCGATAAAATCAACACGGCCTTTTGTGCTAAAAACGATATGGTAAAAGAGATTTGAATATGTGTTTGCCATGATTCCGTCGTCGCTGACGCGACGAGGTCATCGCTTTATCCTTTCCGTGGGTTGAAACCCACGGCTAAATTCAAACTGTCGCTACGCGACAAAAACGGTCTAACGAATACGACGCGCACTACAATATCGTCTTACCCAACGCTGACAAAATTAGCTCGCAGGCGAGTTCGACAGTGATGTTGCTCTGATCGAGGAGCGGGTTAACCTCTACTATCTCGAATGAACGCATGCCGCCATGTGCGGCGATGATCTCGAGGGCGAGATGGGCTTCGCGATAGGTTGTGCCGCCACGTACGAGCGTACCCGAGCCGGGAGCAAATCGCGGATCGATCATATCGACGTCGAACGTCACCGCGTAACCGCCCGGCGCTTGCGAAGCGATAGCGACAGCGTCCTCGACGCACTCGGCCATTCCGCGTTTGTCGACGTCGCTCATCGTAAAGAAATTATCCCGCAGCCCCAACTTTTCTATCATCGAACGTTCGCCGGGATCGACGTCGCGCGCACCTATGTGGGCGAAGTACTTCGGATTTAGTTTCGGCGCGTAACCACAGAGATTGACTAATTCTTTGTTGCCGTGACCCAACAAAACCGCGAGCGGCATGCCATGAATATTGCCCGACGGCGAAGTCTCGGGCGTGTTGATGTCGGCGTGCGCATCGAACCATATAAGGCCGATCTCGCCGTCGCCGTGCTGTTTATGATGCGCCGCTATAGCCGAAAATGTCGGAATCGCGATCGCATGATCGCCGCCGAGTAAGATCGGTATTTCATCGTTTGCAAGCAGTTTGTTTAGCTCATCAATAATATTCGCGCTCGAGGCGAGCATTTCAGCAAGGTGCTTCGGATTGTCGCCGTCGCCGCCAGACGCGGGCTGCACAATAGCAGCGTCGCCGTGATCCGTGACTTCGTAACCGGTGCGAATGTGATCGGCGAGACTTCGCCCACGAAACCGCGTAAGGCGCATGGCGTTGACGCCAAGCTCGCTACCCGTCTGACCGGCTCCAAATCCAAGCGGAATACCCAAAATACCAACTTTCTTTGTCATAAAAATCTATTTGCTCTGTGTCCGTAGCCCGTGCGTAAGTAAGGGCGCCCGCAATGGTGCCCGGCGCCCTCCCTAACGGTCGGGCTACGGACACTAATCCTCTCCGAACTTGTCCGCGAAGAGTTTTGCGATCTGCTCGATAGCAATCTCCTCATCTTTGCCGTCGACGGTTACTTTCACGCTCACGCCTTTCGCCGCAGCAAGATAAAGTATGTCGAGTAAGGAACGCGCGTCGGCGGTGACATTTGTGTCCTTACGGCAGAGCGTGACCGTCGATTCGAATTTACCCGTAAGCTTAATAAGCTCGGCGGCGGCCCGGGCGTGCAGGCCAAGCTCATTCGTGAGCGTCAACGTGGCTTCACGCATCTTTTTTCATCTTTTGCGGTTCTAGCAGCTGACCCGCACGCGTGATCGACTCTTTGCCCTGCGCTTCGACCTCGGCGGCAAGCTCGGCGAGCGTCATCGCTTTGCCGGGCGACGCGAGTTTAATAACCATCGCGAGATTTACGCCGGTAATGAGATCGACTTCGCCGGCCTTCAGGAACATCGCCGCGATATTAGTCGGCGTTCCGCCAAACATATCGGTGAGGACGAGCACACCCGCACCATCAGAAACGTCACCGATAGCACGCTCGATCTCGTTTTTCGCCATCTCGACATCGTCGTGCCAGCCTATCGAAACCGCGCGGATATGATCGAGATTGCCAACGACCGCCTCGGCCGCCGTGACGAGTTCGTTCGCCACTTGTCCGTGCGAGATAATTACTCCGCCTATTTTACTCATGTTATTATTTTGCCACCGATCACACGGATCAGACAGATATGACGATCAACTTTTCTCTTATCGGTATTATCTGCGTCATCGGTGGCCAACTCCTCACTTTTGCATGTCGCGATGCGTGACCGACACATCGAAACCCTTATCCTTTAATACTTTGCGCACGCTATTCGCAGCCATCACCGAACGGTGTCGCCCGCCGGTGCAGCCGATGCCGATCGTTAAGTAAGATTTGCCTTCGCGCTGATAACGCGGCAGGAGATACAGTAACAGATCGTTAAAATGTTTGATCGTCTCGGCGACTTCGCTCTGTTTGTTTAGATATTCGATTATAGCTGCATCTTCACCGGTAAGATTCTTAAGCTCTTTTTGAAAATACGGATTCGGCAGATGCCGCACATCGAACAAAAGATCGACGCTGCGCGGCGTTCCGTACTTATGACCGAAGCTAACGACCTCAACCTTGAGCGGAACGCCGTCCTCGTACCCGCTGAATTTTTGCACGATCAGATGACGCAACGTGTGAACCGTGTGATCAGACGTGTCTATGATCAGATCGGCGAGCTTGCGAATATCTTTTAATGCGCGACGCTCGGCACGGATCGCCGCGAGCAAACTTTTACCGTTATCAGCAGGATGCGGACGACGCGTTTCGGAAAAGCGGCGTAGCAACGATTCGTCCGACGCCTCAAAAAAGACGACAAACGGCGTCAAATTGCGCTTTTTCAGCTTTTGTAATTCTGTGGGAAAGTCCGATAAAAACTGACGTTCGCGAATATTGATGACAAGTGCCGCTTTCTCGATCGCCGGCTTGCCGCCCATCCCCGGCAACAGCAGTCTTCCAAACGGCGAGAGCATCATCAGCGGAAGGTTATCGACGCAGAAATAGCCAAGATCTTCGAGCGAATCAGTTGCCGAACTCATCCCCGAACCACTTAAACCGGTAATGATGACAAAAGCCGGAAGAGTATGATTGTCGCGCCTTTTTGGCGGCATAAATTAAATTGCGAGCGAACGTTTACGGTCGTGTCATTCCGCAGTTTGTAAATCTTCTGATGCGGACGCCATGACAGACGTCGGAACCGCCTTGTGCGATTTGTCGATCACTTTATCGTGAAGTTTGCGCGCTTGTTTCTCGATCTTTTGAATCGTCTGCGAAAGCGACTGATACATGTCCGGGATGCTCGAGTGCGCGGTCAGAACCTCGTTACGCCAGTTCATCACGACCTCTGAGCGGTGCATGCCACGTTCAACCTCGATTATGACGTGCGCCTTTACGGGCTTGCCGTCAAAAAGATGCTCGAGCTTTTTAAAATGCTCTTCGACATGCTCTTTTATTGCCGGCGTCACTTCGATATGTCGTCCTGTAAATTCAATTTTCATATGATTGTCTTACGTTCACGCGAACCGGGGATATTCATCTGGTCGCGGTATTTTGCAACGGTGCGGCGCGATAATTTCACGCCCTCTTTGATGAGAACTTTTGCGATCTCGTCGTCGGTCATCGGCGATTTTGAGTCTTCGTCCTCAACCATCTTTTTGATCCTGAGCTTTAAGATACGCGTCGAAACTTCCTCGCCCTCTTCGTTCATCATTCCTTCGCTAAAGAATCGCCGCAACTCGATCACGCCCTGCGGCGTGTGTGCGTATTTGCGATTGACGACGCGAGAGATCGTCGAAAGATGCATGCCGATGTCTTCGGCAACGTCCTTCAGCATCATCGGCTTGATCCGCGAGACGCCGTGATCGAGAAAGTCTCGTTGACGGCGAACGATGCACTCGACAACTCGATAGATAGTTTGCCGGCGATGCTCAATATTGCGAAGCAGATCGACGGCACCGCGCACTTTCTCCTTTATAAAGTCCTTGGTCTCTTTTGTCGTATCAGGCTGCGACAACATGCTGTTATATGTTGCACTTATCCGAAGCCGCGGGCTGCCGTCGTCCATAAAAAAGATCACGTAATCGTCATCAAGCTTTTCGACATAAACTTCGGGCGAGACATAAACGGGGTCGTCGGACGCGTATCTTCGGCCCGGATACGGATCGAGCTCGCGAATTCTGATGATCTCGTTGTCGAGAGTTCGTAGATCGACGCCCGTCGCTTTCGAAAGGTGTTGCAAACGATGCGGCTGCAGGTCTTCGAGATGTTCGTTGACGAGACGATGCGCGAGGCCGTCTTTTTCACCGGCGGCTTCGAGCTGCGCGAGCAGACATTCTCTGACATCGGTCGCGCCGCAACCGACGGGATCGAGTTGCATGAGCTTTTGCCGCGCGGATTCGGCAGCTTCGAGCGAACAACGGCTGTCGGCGGCGATCTCTTCAAGCGGAGTCATAAGCCGTCCGTCTTCGTCCAAGTTCCCGATGATCTCAGCGGCGGCGCGCTCTTCGGCGTCGGTGAGATCGAGCAGATTCACCTGCCAGTCGAGATGCTCGCTCAAATTCGGCGAGTGCGTTAGAAACTGTTCGAAGCTCGGCGCGTCGTCTTTGTACTCGATCTCCTGCGTCCTGTATCCGGGGTCGAGATAGTCCTGAAACTCGCGTCCGTAGTCAATCTCCTCGAACGCATCGTCAGTTCCGGTGTGCGAGTCGTCAAACGAATCGGGTTCCGTCGATTCAGGTTCGTTTCCCTCTGCGTTGCCGTTCAAACTCGCGCCATCCGGCGTTACAACCTCGATGTTCGGCATTGAGTCAAAGCCGACCTCAGTCGCAAAATCAGGATCGGACGCGGCCGCAACCTCAGCCGAATTTTCATTCTCGAGGCCGTGGTCTTCGCCGTCGGCAGTTTGATCGAGAATATTCTCGCCGATCTCCTGCACTTCGTCGCAGGGCTGCACCTCTTCGAGCACCGGATTTGCGACCATTTCCTGCTCGATCAGCTCCTGCATTTCGAGCGCATTCATCTGGAGCATCTCGATGCGTTGCCGCAACTGCGGCGTCAGCACCATTTTTTGTTGAAGTTGTGTTGTGAGCCTTAAGGAAGACATATTTCGTCCAGCGGCAGCGTTGTCGGACAGCAATTACTGTTCCTAAACTCGATTATAACTAATTGAATTTGAAAAAGGAAAATGAGGATGGGCAGCTTCGAGCTTTATAGGGCGACCGCGAGATCGGCTTCGTTCGCGTGTAGAGCGGCTCGTTCTGGCACATCTCGATCATCGCGTCGAAATGCTCGGCAACCTGCGTGTAGCTGCGCTGCGAAACGCTGTTGTGTGTCGCCTCGTTCTCGGGCGTGTTCGGATCGGCAGGCTCGATCTTGTTTTTTCGCGCACCGGCGATCTTACGTCTTCCATAGTTTTTTTTTCCTATTATTCTTGTCAGAACCGCCTGCGTCAGCGGGCGGCCAGCCAGCTGGCTGTCGTCGATGCCTGCCTGATCGGCAGGCGCCAATTAAAAGACCGCCCAAACACTTGAAGCGGCCTTTTCACCTTTGCCCGACGCCCGGGCAAAACTTGTAAAATCGGCTGGGAAGTTTGTGAATGTGCGCTCGTGAGCTGTTTATGTGGTTCCCTCGCTTGTGAATCTCCGTCCCTCGCCTGTGAATGTGCGTCCGTCACTTGTTTACGAGCTTCCCTCACGTGTGAATGTGCGTCCGCGCGTTGTGAATCCTCGTCCATCATCTGTGAACGTCCGGTCCTAACACCGTTCCGCTCATCTGTGCATTCTGAACGCGTATCCTTGAGTTGTTAATGTGTGTCCTTCGGTTGTAAATATGTGGCCAGCAACAGTGTGAGAGCTTTATTCACTCGTCGCCGCGTGGGTCATCAGGCAGTAAGCGTAGATGAAGAATCCTGCCTTTTGTTTTTGAATCGCGAGAAGCGAGAGAAATTTCACGTAGTCTTCGTCATCGTGAAAAATGTCCTGACGGTCGTTACCCCGCGTGATGATG